>BEHS01000027.1 GCA_002898895.1 bacterium HR16
TGCAAAACGGTACATGGGTGCCCGGCTCGCCGTCGCAGGTACACTGCCCCGCCCCCACCGCGCACCTCTTCCCGGGCGAGGACGCCAACCGCAGCTGGGCATACGATGTGGAGCTTGGTGCACACCAGCTGGTTCCGCATGGCGTCATTCCACCCGATTCGCGCGAGGTGGGCTGGATAACGGATTACCTGGAGGACGTCGCCTTCCTCGAAAGCGGCTGGTTTGACTACCCCGCCGAGCAGAACCGCAAGGACTGGTTCAATCTGGGCGGCTTTTCGAAGGTGCAGCCCTACTACACGCGCAACCCCGAAATCTACGCCCTGCGCAACGACCCCAAACCGTTCATCCGCTCCTACTTCAACATGCTGGCGTCACTGCTCAATGAAGAGACGCTCTGGCTCTGGGAGCACTTCAATAACGCCGGCGCGTGGAACAAAACGCATGAGACGGGATACTTCCTGCAGGCGACGCGCTTCATGCTGGCGATGGAGCATGGCGACGAGCTGTGGCTTGCTCCTCTCGTCCCCAGCTACTGGCTCAAAGACGGTCAGGCTATCCGTGTGGAAAACCTTCTTACCCGGTTCGGCGCGGTGAGCTATCATATCCACTCGCGGGCGGCGCAGGGTGTTATCGAAGCGGATGTCACGCTCCCGGACGCCCCGGAGTCGGTTACAGTGTGCTTACGCCTCCCTCACCCCGACGGCAAACGCATCCGACGGGCAGAGGTAAACGGACAGCCCCACAGCGATTTTACAAACGACTGCGTAAGGCTTTCGGCAACGGCAGGTAAGACCACCGTTCGCGTCTCCTTCTGAAGTGGAGGGTCACGCTCCGTCGTGACCACTGCCTCAGGATGCTAACCTGCCTGTTTGCCAGCAATCAGCTTCAAATACCCCTCGTACAACGCCTTCTGCGCCTCACCGCGATAAGGGCTCATGTAGTGATAGAAGTCGAAGGTAACCACCCGCTCTACATAGGGTGAAACCGCTTTCAGTTGTTGAAGGATGCGTTCCGCCGATGCAGGGGCAAACGCCGGACGCGAAGGATTGCTATTGGTCAACCGAAAGCACTCAAGGTCACACCACAGTTTAACCCCGCGTTGCTTGCAAGCGCGCTGCATCGCAGCGAAGTATGGGGGCACTCGCTGTTCTATCTGCTCGTCCCAGCCGCGTGCACCCACCCCGTCCTGTAAAGCCACCACATCCACCGGTTTATCCTGCAGCAGGCTCAGCCACAGCTGCTCGAACCGCTCAGGCGAGAGCAACCCTGCAAAGAAGGGCGCAAGCATCACCGGCTTTCCCGGCGCAACCTGCCGACATGCACTGCCGATAGTGCGGAGCAATCCGCGCAGATTCTCCACCTGCGTTTCGGTGAACGAGCCGTCCCACAGCTCATAGGGGATATAGAAACCTGCGAACGCAGGATGCTTCCCATAGCGACGATGCACTTCCCGCGCCAGAGCGGTGCTCTCCTCCGCCTCTTCGCGCAGGTAATCGGCATTGCCCCACTCGCGCCACCAGCGGCCGTCGTGCCTCAAGCCGAAAACGACTTTCACGCCACGCCGATGCGCCAGGTCCAGTATCGTTGGGAACGGGTCGGGCGGTTCGAACAGGTTTTTGCCGTCCGCCTGCGTCCACTGCAGAATAATCATGCGCATCTTCGCGGCGCGCATAGCGTCCAGCTCCAGTGCCCACTGCGCCGCGCTCACCTCGCGCATACTCGCCCAGAATTGCAAAAAGGTTCCTTCAATGGTTTTCACGCCGATACTCCCGTCGGTCTGTCAGGCAAGAAATTCATCCGGCTATAGAGTTGCCCGTCGCCTCCACCAACTCCTACCCAGAGTCGACCGGATGGCAGATGCAGACACCGTATGGTACAATGAAGTCATGAATGCCCGCCCGCTTCCGTCCAGGTTACAACGGGATCGCGCCCTGCGACTGTTCATCGAGAAGGTGAAGCAGTTGCCCCGCCCGCCAGAGATGGTGGTGCTGTACGGCTCTCGGGCGCGTGGTGACCATCGTCCGGACTCGGACTACGACCTGCTGGTGGTGCTGTCCGAAAAGGACGCCCAAACGATAGAACAGCTGTATCAGGCAGTGCAGGACGTGGAGATGGAAACCATTCGCGCCATTTCGCTGTTGATACGGACGCGAGAGCAGTACGAGGTGGCTCGCAGTCGTGGTGAGCGGGTGTTGCGGGATGCAGAGGAGGAGGGTTATCTGCTGTGGAGTCTATCGTCCGGCAGCGCGTTCGAACCTTCTGGGGAAAAAGCGAAGAGCGTCTAAGAGCAGCCCGTCTATTACTACAGCAAGGATTCTATGAAGAAGCGGTCTCTGTGTCGTACTATGCCACTCTCTGGGCGGCTCGCGCACTCTTGCTCACCGAGGGAGCAGAACCCCGCACCCACGAAGGCGTGCGCACGATGTTGGGGCTGTATTTCATCCGAACGGGACGGCTCCCGCAAGAGGTAGGCAAGCTGTTTACCCGCAGGCTGGATGACCGCATGAGCGCAGACTACTCTGACGTCAATTTCCTTAGCAGTGAAGACGCAGAAGAAGCCATCGAGCAGGCGGAGCGGTTTCTGAATGCTGTCCGTCCGCTGGTAGAGGAATACCTGAAGGACACGGAATAAATTGCATTCATCCTCCCTTGCTCCCTGTTCCTTCCCTCAGGTATACTGCCTATCAGGAGGCGAGGCAGGATGGACCGTTTCAAACTGAACCCGAACTACACACCCAAAGGCGACCAGCCGCAGGCGATAGAAAAGCTGGTGGAAGGCGTATTAAAGGGTTACCGCTATCAGACCCTGCTGGGCGTGACGGGTAGCGGCAAGACCTTCACGATGGCATCGGTGATTGCCCGCCTGAACCGCCCCACGCTGGTTATCGCACACAATAAGACCCTCGCCGCGCAGCTCACGCAGGAGTTCCGCGAGTTCTTCCCCGAAAACGCGGTGGAATATTTTGTCTCCTACTACGACTACTATCAGCCCGAAGCGTACATCCCGCAAACCGATACCTATATCGAAAAGGACGCCTCTATCAACGATGAGATAGACCGCCTGCGCCACGCCGCCACGCAAGCGGTGCTGGAGCGACGCGATGTGATCGTGGTCGCCAGCGTGTCGTGTATCTACGGGCTGGGTTCGCCAGAAGAGTATAAACAGCAGGTGCTGGTGCTGCATCGGGGAAAGGCATACGACCTGGAGGAAATCCGCCGACAGCTGGTGCGAATGCAGTTCAACTTCAACGATTTCCTCACCGAGCGAGGCAGTTTTCGCGTGCGCGGGGACGTGCTGGAAATCCTGCCAGCCGACGAGGACATCCTGACCCGCGTGGAGTTCTTCGGCGATGAGGTGGAGAAGATTACGCTGGTAGACCCGCTGACGGGCGAGGTGCTGCAGTCGCGCAACAGCGTGAGCATCTTCCCCGCAACGCACTACGTCACCCCATGGGAGCGACTGGACGGCATCATCGAGCAGATTCGGCAGGAGATGGAAGAGCAGTGTGCGCGATTCGAGGCGGCGGGCAAACTGTTAGAGGCACAACGCCTGCGCCAGCGTACCGAATTTGACCTGGAGATGATGCGCGAACTGGGCTACTGCTCCGGCATCGAGAACTACTCACGCTACTTCGACGGACGCCAGCCCGGTGAGCGACCACATACCCTGCTGGACTATTTCCCCGAAGACTATATCGTGTTCATCGACGAGTCGCACCAGACCATTCCTCAACTGCACGGCATGTACAACGGCGACCGCCAGCGCAAGGAGACGCTGGTGGAGTATGGCTTCCGCCTGCCCTCCGCGCTGGACAACCGTCCGCTCAAGTTCGAGGAGCTGGAGAGGCTCTGGAAGCAGGTCATCTTCGTCTCCGCGACGCCGGGACCTTACGAGCGCGAACACAGCGAGCAGATTGTAGAGCAGCTCATCCGTCCCACCGGACTGGTGGACCCCGAAGTTATCGTCAAGCCCACGAAGGGACAGATTGACGACCTGGTGGAGCAGATACGTCAGCGTGTGGAACGCGGCGAGCGAACACTGGTCACCACCCTCACCAAGAAGATGGCGGAAGACCTCACCGCCTATCTGGAGGAGCTGGGTATCCGCGTGCAGTACCTGCACTCCGACGTGCAGACCATCGAGCGGGCGGAGATTCTGCGCGATTTGCGTCTCGGCGTGTTTGACGTGGTGGTGGGTATCAACCTGCTGCGCGAGGGGCTGGACCTGCCGGAGGTATCGCTGGTGGCGATACTGGATGCCGATAAAGAGGGATTCCTGCGTTCGGAAACTTCGCTGATTCAGACCATCGGGCGCGCCGCGCGAAACGTGAACGGGCAGGTTATCCTCTACGCCGACAACATCACCCGCTCCATGCAACGGGCGATCGATGAGACCAACCGCCGCCGTAAGGTGCAGATGGAATACAATGAGAAACACGGCATCACCCCGCAGAGCATCGTGAAAGCGGTGCGTGAGGTGGTGCGTGCAGAGAAAGTGGCAGAGAGACGGGCGGAGTACTCGGTCCGCCCCTCCCTGCCCGAGAACGCCACCCCTGAAGACATCCACACGGTGATCGCCGAGCTGGAGAAGGAGATGAAAGCGGCGGCGAAGGCGCTGGAGTTCGAGCGCGCTGCCGAGATACGCGACGAAATCTTCCGCTTGAGGCAGTTACTGCCTCCTGCTCCGCATAAACGATAAAAAAACCCGGTGGATATTGAAAAGGAGCCTGATGTCCACCGGGTTCTCGTCGTGGCTTTACCCTGGCGAAGAAGCGAAGCCACGAAAAACCGTTTATCGGGGAGCCATTGGTGCTTGCTGCGGCGCACGCGGCATAACATCAGGGGTCATGCCGGGTCCTGCCCCGCCTCCCGGTCCTCCCCCTGGCGCATCCGCTCCAAACACGCTGGCTTCTTGCGGAGGCGGCGTGGCGGTTTTACTGTAGTAGAAGTAGGCTACTATCGCCAGCACAACCACCACAACCGCAATCACGAGCAACGGGCTCACTTCCTTCTTCACAGCCGATACACCTCCAGTGTGAGAAATGCCGGGCGCACCTGCCGGTGCGCCCGGAGCAGTGACTAGCGCATCACCCAGGTGTAGGTGTTACCCGGACGAGCGTTCCACATTTCAAAAGTCGTCTCCTTGAGCGACTTCACGTGCCCGTCCATAAACAGCACGTTGAACATGTCGTTATGGGCGAGGCGCACGGAAGCCTTGCACCGTCCCCACGCGGTGCTCTGACGCTCTCCACCGGCGAGATAGTCGAAGCCATGCCAGGTGTCTGCGCCAAGGAACGGCGATGGATACGCTGCTGCCCAAATCTGCATGGTGCATCCGTCCATCACCGTCAGCAGTTTAGCGGGTTCGGCAAAGGCGGCTTCCTGCGGATACGGAATGTAGCGTCCCAGCGGGTCGCCAGTGAAGTTCTGCGACTCGGGACGGTCGCTCGGAATGCCACAGCAGTTCCATGTGTTGTTGAAGGAGTACGACCAGTACAGCCTCTGCCGGTTCGGACCTTCGCCGGGAGGCAGGTGAGCGCGGTTCCACTCGGTGTAGTTCGAGCGGCTGGGGCACTTCCAGATACCCGCGTTCTTCACGTAGGGGTCCAGCAGGTCGATGTACCACAGGATTTGGGTCAGCGCGTCGTCCAGGTAGCGGTAACCAGGCACCACCGTCTGATCATAGTCGTCCATGTACATGCGCATGGCGAGGCCAATCTGCTTCAGGTTGCTGGTACAGCTCGCCTGGCGCGCCTTCTCCCGCGCCTGTGCAAACACCGGGAACAGGATCGCTGCCAGTATCGCGATAATCGCGATAACCACAAGCAGCTCGATCAGAGTGAAGGCGTGTCGTTTCATGGTATTTCCCTCCTCGAATGGAATGGATAGGTTTCTGCCTCTCGGCGTGTGTAACGCGTGGAGGCATGAATGCTTAGGGGTGCTTCCAGCAGAACATGCTGGTAGGTTCCCTTATCGCCTTGTTCAACACGTTGCAGCAGAAGTTGCGCTGCCCACTCTCCGATGCGCTCGAAGGGTTGATTGGCGGTGGTCAGGAACGGCGAACCCGGCAACCATCGCTCCAGCCCGTCAAATCCGGCAACGGCGATGTCCTCCGGTACATGCACCCCTCTCGCCCTCAAGGCATCGATTAACTGCAGGGCGAGCACGTCGTTGACGCAAAAGACCGCCGTTGGCGGGCCGGGTAGTTCCATCAGCTGTGCTGCCAGCGCTTCATGCACATTCCGATAGCCCGCTTCGGGGGAGCCGGTTTCCGTCAATACCAGTTCGGGGCGGAACGGGATTCCGGCTTCCGTGAGCGCGTCTCGATAACCCTGCAGACGTTCGTGTACCGTGGAGGCGTTGTCCACGTTGGTGATGTGGGCGATATACCGGTGCCCCTTACTGATCAAGTGGTGAACTATCTGCATAGCGGCGTAACGGTTGTCCACGCCCACATAATCTGCCGGGAAGCCTTCCGGAGGACGGCGGTCCAAAAATACCAGAGGTATCCCCGCCGACCGCACGCTTTGCAAGGCTGGCAGATTCGCCTCGCCGCCGAGATACCACAGAATGGCTCCTGCTACGTCTCTATCGCGCGTAATACGCTCCAGAAACTGTGCCTCGCTGTGTACCACAGCACGCCAGTCGGTATCTACAGGGCTCTCTATCACCAGGCGATAGCGGTTGGCATCCAGGGTTCTGTAAATTCCCCGAAGGATGGCAGAAGCGCCCGGGAACGTCGCGCTGGGCCACAGCCATAACCCGAGGGTTAGCCGTCGCGTCTCAGTAGCAGATGGGGGTACAGAGTTTCGCTTCACCACAGGACGGCAGCGTGGCGAGCGCACCACCAGATTTTGCCTTTCCAGCTCCTCAATCGCCCGTCGGATAATGGTGCGGCTCACCCCGAACTCATCCGCCAGCTCGCGCTCGGTGGGGAGCCAGCCCTGGTCTCTGTACTCGCCAGACAGCACCCGCTCGCGCAACGTGTTGGCGACCACAATGACGGATGGCGAGATCAATGATGATTGGCGCATACTCTTGCTCATCGCCCATCTCCTTGCATCCAAATATACCAAAAGTGCCTGTGGTTGTCAAGCGGTTGGAGTGTGACTTTTCCGGATTTTTCGAAAATTCTCGCTTGTCCATCTCCCGATAGTGGAGTTGTGGTATACTCTTAGAGGGTGAGGAGCGTATGCCTGTGATTTCTGTAGACGCTGAATATGATGGACAAGTGCTGATCCCACGCGAACCCTTAAATTTGTCCGTGGGACAGAAGGTTCGGGTGACTATTACGGATGTAGCGTCTGAAAAAAGGATAGAGAGTCTAGAATCTGCCCTGTACTACTTCCAGACACATCCTGTTCGTCGTTCTCTGACGGACGAAGAGCTGCGCCGTGAGGTGATTTACGAGGGTTAGCACGGTGTGAAGGTATTGCTTCTGGATACAAGTATTCTCGTACGGGAACGTGATACCAACGATCCCAAGCACCTCGCAACTATCGCATGTGTTCGTCGTCTCTGGCAAACGCAATGGACATTGTGTTTGACCACTCAATCACTCATCGAATACTGGTCGGTGGCAACACGTCCTGCAGAAGCGCGTGGAGGTTTAGGGCTTACCCCGGAGGAAGCTGAAGTTGACATTCGGCACTTTTTGACATTGCATGATTTGATAGAGGAACCTCAAGGGCTTTTTGAACGGTGGCGCGCTTTGGTCAACCGTTATCATGTTTTAGGGAAGCAGGTTTGGGATGCTCGCATAGTCGCTGTGATGCAGACGACCGGCATAGAACATCTGCTTACCTTTAACAAAAGCGATTTCAAACGCTACTCTTCTGTCATACAAGCTTGGGATCCAGAAGAAGTTGAATTGCTTACCGCACTGGTACCATAAGAGCCCAGCGAATAGAGGGAAAGATTGTTAACCTCCCTCCTCCAGCACCAGCCCACGCGCTGATAGACCTTTGCCATGTGCTCCGGCGAATTCGACAGGATACGGGGTATCCACACCCTTCACCGCGTGCCACAGAATGCGATTAAGCAGGTCTTCCTCCGCACGGTCGGGCTTGTCCAGCGGCAGGCGCAAACTGGCTTCCGCCCAGTAACGTTGTTGCCGGTTCAGCGTATTGAGAGGCGGGTTCAGCTCGTCCAGAGGTATCCGGTTAGGTAAAGCGGTGTATGGGGTAAAGTCCGGTTTTTCGGTAAAGCAGGCGGTCATCACCGGCGACATCGCCACCATCTGGTTCATAGGTGGAACGCCCAGAATACGGCAGATGGTGTGCAGCACCGAGCTCTGGTTGTAGAACTCGCTCACTACCGCTCCACGCCTCGTGTACGGACTGATGACCAAACACAGGGACCGATGTCCATCTACATGGTCAAAGCCGTCCTGCGGGTCGTCCTCGATGACAAAGATGCAGGTCTTCTGCCAGAATCTGCTTTTGCTGATGCCCTCTACAATGCGTCCCAGTGCTAGGTCGTTATCCGCCACATGCGCGCGCGGCGTGGGCATACCGGGTTGCGTGCCGGAGGTGTGGTCCTGAGGCAGATAGATAATCACCAGGTTCGGGAAGTATCCCTTCCGCTCAAATTCCCTCAGCTCCTTCAGGAAAACATCGGCACGGAGCACATCGGGAATACGCATATTCCAGCCCGGATAGCCGGGGCAGCTATAGCGGCGCAAGTTCTCTACCCCAATATTTTGCGTAAACCGGATGCTGCGCTTGCCCTCCGTGAAATCCCTGTAAATGTCTATGAAAGAAGCGTCGGCAGGCACCGGCTCGGCATAGTCCATCTCGCCGTAGTTACGGAAAGAGAGACCTGCTGCCAGCACATGGTCCCACAGGAAGCCGGTGGAGGAGTACGACAGCGGGTCATCGCCAAAGGGGTAGCTGCGCGTCCAGCCGCCGAAGGAGCGTTCCAGATAAGCGGTGGCGTTGCCCTCGGTAGACCAGGCGTGCCCATCCGCCGAATTGACCCCGTTGCAGTAATAGTTATCCAGCAGCACGAACTGCTCGGCAAGCGCGTGATGGTTCGGCGTCACCTCCTTGCCAAAGACGCACAGTGACGGCTCGCTATCTCCTTTACCGATCGCGCCGAACACCTGGTCATACGTGCGGTTCTCCTTGATAATGTACACCACGTGCTCAAAGACCGACGGTTCGCCCGTCCTCTCCGGCACGGGCACAGGTTTCTTGCCTGTCTGGGAGCGTTCCCATGCCCGCAATACCTGGGGCACGCGCGCGTCGCGTTTCACCTGTGCGGTATAGCGGGCGAGCCGCCTGCGGTCAGGCACAGACACTCGGTTCACGGTACCCAAAAAGCTGTACACGTTCCAGCCTTTCTGCTCCGGCTGGGGACGGCGCGAACCCAACCCCTTGATATTGGCAACAAACAGCCTTTTACCATCCGCAAGCACCGCGCCCGGGTACCAGCCCGTAGGGATAAACCCCTCCACCCTACTGCGATTGCGCCGGTGGTCAATACGCACGACCGCCACTGCGTTATTGCCTCCGTTGGCGACGAAAAGCGTGTTGCCATCCGGCGTCAGTGCAAGCGCGTCAGGCATACTACCAAAGGGCAAGGATGGGTCAGGGCGTACCGAGATGGTCTCCACCACTTGCAAGGAGCCGGTATCGATCACACTCACCGTATCCGAATTGGCATTGGCAACATAAAGCCGACCACGCGCCTCATCCAGAGCAAGTCCGCCCGGTTGCAATCCAACCTCTATCTCTGCGACAACCTTTTTCGTCTGCAGGTCTACCACCGACACCGTTCCACTGACAGCAACCCCGCGTGAGTCCACCAGAGCAGGTGTGCCAGATGTTTCGGCGGTTTTCTCGCCTTGCCTGGGGTGGCGACCGCCCCAGTTGGATACATAGGCGCGACGACCGTCGGCTGAGACCTTTACCGCAAACGGCGCGACGCCCACTGCAATCTGCGCCACAACCTTACCATCGCGCAAGTCTACTACTGCCAGGCTGTTGTTACGAGAGAGGGCGACGTATGCCGTGTTCCCATCTGCGCTCAAAGCGATACCACAGGGGTAGCTTTCCCCACCCGCTGATGGTCGCGGCATGTCAATACTCTTGCCCCACTGCAGGCTACCGTCCGCTTGCGCTACTGCCTCGAGCAGTTGACTGGCAGCGCTGGTGAGGTACACCCGTTTCCCATCAGGAGACACCGCAATCCCCTGCATCGAGCTACCTCCTCGTGCCACAGGCAGCTCCTGGCGCACCTTCCACGTCCCCACATCCACCACCACGATGCCGCGGTTATCCTTGACGTAGAGGGTACGCCCGTCAGGTGAGAGAGCCATATCCACCGGTCTACCGCCGAACTGCAGGCTATCCCCGGCAGGGCGCAGGAGCTGAGATGTGGGTACAATGTGGGAATTATCCTGTTGCACTCCTACTTTTACAGGGGATTGCTGGGCAAGTATGCCAGATGTGCAGAGCACAATCACCACAACCGCAGATACGACGCCAGCAACTCTCATCAAATCGCTCCTTGCCAGGAAGTGATTCGGAAGGGCAGGCTATCACTGCCTGCCCTCTGTTCTGCGCGTGCACTCGCCTTTCCTGTCCGTGCCCCTACAGTACCGGGAACCCACCGGTGCTGTTGGGATAGAACGGAAACATCCACATGCCTCTGGATGCCCAGATGTAGATGGTGCGTCGCTGTCCGCCGGAGTCAGCTTCTTTCAGTTCATACCATTTGGCGTGTCCGTCAACAAAAGCGATGTTATCGCCGTTCTTGTGGCGCACGCGCGGACGAATCTTGTTGTAGAAGTCGGGGAGTTCGATGGTCACGTACATGCACCCCCACGTCGCACCGTATGGTGGAACCGAGCCCGAGTGGAAGTGCGAGATGACGTTCGCGGGCTGTACCACCACCGAAATCGTCAATGGGCTGGTCAAATTCACCGTACCATCAGGGGAGGTCGCATAGTTTGGATACGAGTCGTCCGCACCTAACCAGAAGTTGTAGGCGTAGTGATTGGTCATCCGCTGACCGTTGAACGCCGCACAGTCTCCACTACCACTGAAGATTTTGTCCATCGATGGGCACTGGAACAGGTCGCGATTCTTGATGTACGGGAGCAGGTTCATCGACCAGCCGTTGAACGGCTTGATAGAACCGTCCACAGTAAGCCGACCGGCAGGGGGCCACGGCTGCTCAATGGTACCTCCGACGGGCACAAACGTCTCGTCGTAGTCCTGCAGGTACATTAAGTTCGCCAGAGAGATCTGTTTCAGGTTTGAAAGACACGTGTTTTGTCTGGCGCTTTCTCTTGCCTGCGAGAAGACCGGGAACAGAATCGCCGCCAATATCGCGATAATCGCGATGACGACGAGCAGTTCGATGAGCGTGAACGCTTTCCGTATCATACAACACCTCCTGCAAGTTTTTACAGTTTGATTGTTGCACAGCCACCTTAAGAAGAGATTAGAGATGGATTAAGAAAGATTAAGATCTGGCGCATCGTACACCCATACTCAATCGGTGGAGGAAGTATTGAGTGGAGGCATGACGGACAATACAGGAGGGGCGCAGAGGTAGGTCGTTGGGCGATGACGAACACAGCCCCTCCGCTAGGGAAACTGATGACGGTCATTGCCATTTAACCGCCACAGGGACTCAAAATGGTTGGTCCGCCGCGACAGGTATCAGAGCCCTCGTGGATGCCATACTGGTATCACCCTGAATACACGTTTGGTATGACTATCGTTACAGGGGTGTTCATAGGCGGGAAAGACTTTTCCCGAAGCAGGGTCTATGATTTTGTCACGATGCAGGATGACCACATGTGAGCCACACACCCAACCCGTCTCGTCGGGATCCGACAGTATCTCCTCTCCCGACGAGGTATAGTAGCAGAGCAGGAACAGGTCATCATAACCGACCAGCTCCTCCATATAAAAGCGCAGCTTGCGCACGTCGGTTGGACAGTAACCCAGCTTCATGCCGAAGGGACGCAACGCTTCCGACCATGACACCGGGTCCTGCGTATTAACGACAGGCGGATAGAAGCGTTCGGGTTCCTCTCCGGTAAGCATCGCCAGTGTGGTCGCCACACAGCGCGGTCCCTGCTGGCGAATTGGCCGTATCTCTTTGTCACTGTAGAAACGTTCCTCGCTGTTCATCCATAGTCTGCAACTCCGATTGTAGGCGACAGACATCTTTTTACCCCCTTGTTGGTATTGGTAAAAGCCTTTTCGCTCGTTGCACCCGTGCTGAGTCATGGGCAATATCATGACGCTCGCGTATCTGCTGTGCTCGTTTGCAGATCTGCCGATTTTATGATATAATATGTTGCGGTGACGCGGGGTGGAGCAGCGGTCAGCTCGCCGGGCTCATAACCCGGAGGTCGAGGGTTCAAATCCCTCCCCCGCACCCACTACCACAATATGTTGTACTCCTGACCCCTGAAACCCCAAACTAACCCCTGCATCTTGTGCCTCCACTAAACACACAAACAGGAGGCACGGGCAATCGGTGTCGCCGACTGCATATCGAAGCCCGGATTCGTGTGCATGCTACTTGACAAGAGTATTTAATAAAGAGTATCATTATCGATAGACTTTCACACGGAGAGAGGACACAGATGCACGAAAAGGAAAAGACCAACGTAACGCCTGGCGTCGCGCAACCCGGTATGAAAGCGGGACGCACGAACCGCGATTGGTGGCCGAATGAGCTGAACCTGAAGGTTCTTTACCAGAACTCACCGCAGTGCAATCCAATGGGCGAGGATTTCGATTACGCGAAAGAGTTCAGCACCCTCGACCTTGAAGCCGTGAAAAAGGACCTTCGTGACCTGATGACGCAGTCGCAGGATTGGTGGCCGGCGGACCTTGGGCACTACGGACCGCTCTTTATCCGCATGGCGTGGCACAGCGCAGGAACCTACCGCATCGGCGACGGTCGTGGTGGGGCGAACAGCGGTCAGCAGCGCTTTGCTCCATTGAACAGCTGGCCCGATAACGCCAATCTGGACAAGGCGCGGCGACTACTCTGGCCCATTAAGCAGAAGTACGGCAAGAAAATCTCATGGGCTGACCTGATGATCCTGGCTGGCAACGTGGCGCTCGAGTCGATGGGCGTGAAGACCATCGGCTTTGCTGGCGGTCGCGAGGATTGGTGGGAACCGGATGAGAGCGTCTACTGGGGTCCAGAGGGGCAGTGGCTGGAAGACAAGCGCCACTCTCCAGATGGTACGCTGGAAACCCCCCTGGCGGCGGTGCAGATGGGGCTCATCTACGTGAACCCCGAAGGGCCCGGCGGTCATCCCGACCCCATTAAGGCGGCTAAAGACATCCGGGAGACCTTCGGACGCATGGGAATGAATGACGAAGAGACGGTCGCGCTCATCGCGGGCGGACATACTTTCGGGAAGGCTCATGGCGCCGGACCTGCCTCACATGTCGGACCCGAACCAGAAGCAGCGCCCATCCAAGAGCAAGGGCTCGGCTGGAAAAGCTCCTTTGGGTCCGGCAAGGGAGGGGACACCATCACCAGCGGGCTGGAGGTAACCTGGACAACCACGCCCACCCGGTGGAGCAACAACTTCCTCTGGAACTTGTTCCATTACGAGTGGGAACTCACCAAAAGCCCGGCGGGAGCATGGCAGTGGGTGGCGAAAGATGCGCCGGCTATCATCCCCGATGCGCACGACCCGAATAAGAAACATCGGCCCACGATGTTGACTACCGACCTGTCTCTGCGCTACGACCCCGTCTATGAAAAGATTGCTCGCCGGTTCCTGGAGAATCCCGACGAATTTGCGGACGCTTTCGCGCGCGCCTGGTTCAAACTCACCCATCGCGACATGGGACCGCGCACCCGCTATCTGGGACCAGACGTGCCGAAGGAGGAGTTCATCTGGCAAGACCCCATTCCAGCGGTAGACCATCCCCTCATTGAGGAGCAGGACATTGCCGAACTCAAGGCAAAAATCCTTGCCTCTGGCTTATCGGTCTCTGAGCTGGTGTACA
This sequence comes from bacterium HR16, assembly GCA_002898895.1. Classification (GTDB taxonomy): domain Bacteria; phylum Armatimonadota; class HRBIN16; order HRBIN16; family HRBIN16; genus HRBIN16. The sequence goes on from BEHS01000027.1 coordinate 14,001, forward strand.
CCGCATGGTCGTCCGCAGCCACCTTCCGTGGCTCCGACAAACGCGGAGGCGCAAACGGCGCACGCATTCGTCTCGCCCCCCAGAAAGATTGGGAGGTAAACATGCCCGAGCAGCTGAACAGGGTGCTGGCAATCCTAGAAGGCATCCAGCACGAGTTCAATGAGGCTCATGCCCATACCGACGGTAAAAAAGTCTCGCTGGCTGACCTCATCGTGCTAGGGGGATGCGCAGCAATAGAGCAGGCGGCGCGGAACGCCGGTTACGATGTGCATGTCCCCTTCACACCGGGAAGGATGGATGCCTCGCAGGAGCAGACCGACGTGGAATCCTTCGCCGTGCTGGAACCGATTTACGATGGATTCCGCAACTATCTCAAGGCGGATTATAGCGTTCCCCCCGAAACGCTCCTCGTGGACAGGGCGCAACTACTGACCCTTACCGCTCCCGAGATGACAGTGCTGATTGGTGGACTGAGGGTCCTCAACGCCAACTACAAACGGTCGCCGCACGGCGTGTTCACCCGGCGTCCCGAGACGCTCACGAACGACTTCTTCGTGAACCTGCTGGATATGAGCACGGAGTGGCATCCAGACCCCAACGTCCCCAACCTGTTCGAAGGGCGCGACCGCAGGACGGGCGAGCTGCGCTGGACAGCCACACGTGTCGACCTGATATTCGGTCACAACGCCCAATTGCGCGCCATTGCGGAAGTGTACGCCTGCGAGGACGGTAAGGAGAAGTTCGTACACGACTTCATAACGGCGTGGAACAAGGTTATGAACCTTGACCGCTTTGACCTGAAGCGATAGACCGGTTCAGGAGTCTGAAAGACCGGGTCACGGCAGGAAGCACCACCTGTCGTGACCCATTTTTACGGATTTGCGTCAGTTCCAGTATGGAATCTTCTCTCCATTTTGCGCTCCCGTTTGCTCCGGTTGGGAATGTCGCCTTCTACGTGAGTGGCACATCCGCTTCGCGCAATCTCTGATAGAGCAACGCTTTCAGCTGCAGCTCGCGCACCTCGCGCTCTTGTGCAGGCACGTCGCCGGTCAGACGCAGAGTGACCGAAGCTGCGTCAAACGCGCTCACTCCAACCAGCGGATTTTCCACACCAGCCTCACTCGCTGCACTCTGCATTGTCTTCGTAACTGCCTGCACGTCTGCGGTGGAAGAGACTTTCACCTCCACCGTCAGGCGCACTCCTCCCCTGCGCGAATGGTTAATCACCAGGTTCACGTCCCCATTGGCGATAACCACCATTCTCCCCTGTTCGTCGCGCAGATGGGTGGTGCGCATTCCCACCTCTTCCACAACACCGGTGATGCCGCCAATCGTCACCACTTCGCCTACCGCAAACTGGTTTTCCGCCAGCAGGAAAAAGCCCGATATCATGTCGCGCACCAGCCGCTGCGCCCCAAAACCCACAGCCAGGCCGGCAACTCCCGCCGTAGCCAGCAGAGGGGTGATATCGATGCCTATCGCGCGCAACGCCATCAGCACGGCGATGATCAACACGGTGTATTCCACGATGCTGCGTATGAGATTGCCCAGCGTGCGGATGCGCGGCTTCTGTGCGGCGATACGCTCCATGCTCTCCAGGCGGTTCACCGTTGTACGCCCCACCCGCGCGATCAGAAAGCGCACTATCAAGTAGAGCAGCGCGATCTTGAACAGTTGCAGTCCCGCGTCTACACTGCGCTGCAGGTGCTCTTCCAGCTTAAATGCATTCCACCAGCCGAGCATGATTTCACCTCTCGCTCATAGAATATCAGCTCGAATACTACCTGCGCAAGGCACAGGCGTAGACCCGATGTGATTTGAGTCACTACACAACGGACTTCTCTGCCAAAGCAGGTACAATGAGAAACAGGTATCTCGGTTTGGGAGAAACGATGGAAGCACGGGAAGCTCTCAGGCGCGTACTGTTTCTGCGCGATGCGGATGAGCAGATTCTGCATGATTTGCTCACCCGAGCTCGCACGATAAACGTGGGACGTGGCGAAGTGCTGTTCCTGCGTGGCGAACCGTGTCATGGGTTGTACATCGTCCTGCAAGGCGCCATCCGTCTTTACAACAGCAGCTCCAGCGGTAGGGAACAGGTCATCGGTGTGGAGCGCAGCGGCTCAGTAATCGGTGAGCTACCGCTCTTCGACGGCGGCAACCAGCCTTGCTCGGCGGAAGCGATGGCGCCATCCCGTCTGCTCTTCATCCCGCGCGACCACTTTCTCAACATACTCCATACCCATCCCGAGCTGATGCAAGCCGCTCTACGCGCGCTGGCGATTCGGGTGCGGCGGTTGCTACATCTGGTGGAGGAGCTTTCTCTACACGAAGTGCCCGAGCGCATAGCCCGCTATCTGCTCGCGCAGGCAAAGGAAAGAGGCGCGTGCTTCACCCTCGACTACACTCATGCCGAGCTGGCAGCCCAGCTTGGCACGGTGCGCGAAGTGGTCACGCGCACTCTCAATCGCTTCCGCAAAGCGGGCTGGATTGCCGTGCAAAACGGGCAAATTACCGTGACGGACTCGGAAGCCCTGCAGGCGCTAGCCTGTAGTGAGGACTAGTCACCTACTTGCCCGCTGGTAAACGCCTCACGGTTGATGCGGATAAAGTGCTGCCACTGGCTGGGCACATCCGTCTCCGCAAAAATCGCGCTGACGGGGCACTCTGGCTCGCACAGCCCGCAGTCGATGCACTCGTCCGGGTTAATGAACAGCATGTCGTAGCTGGTACCGTCGTTGTCGGTGAAGACGCCCTCCTTGATGCAATCTACCGGACAAACCGCCACGCAAGCCTTGTCTTTCACACCAATACAGGGTTCGGCAATCACGTATGCCATCTCGAGTTCTCAACCTCCTTCGGGAAGTTCGTCGGAGTGCTTGCTGCACCGTTTTCTATCCTATCCCAGGGAAGAGAAAAGTGCCGTGATTTAAGTCACAGGTGGGTGCTGACCTGCGATTAGAGCGCTCGCATGACGGCGTTCAACGCCAGAAGCACACCGAAGGCGATGCCCAGCGGCAACAGCGTAGCAATCCATGTCCACTTCGCGCTCTTGGTCTCGCGCCATATCGTCAGGATGGTGGTGGAGCACGGGTTGTGCAACAGCGAGAAAAGCATCAGACTGATGGCGGTCATCGTCGTCCAGCCGTGCTGCTCCACCAGCAGGCGACGCAGGTCGTTCAGGCTCTCCAGCTCAGTCATCATGCCTGCGCCCATGTAGGTCATGATAATAGTGGGCACGACTATTTCATTAGCGGGGATGGCGATGATATACGCCAGCAATACCACGCCGTCCAGCCCGATCGCACGCCCCACAGGGTCCAGCCAGCCGGATATCCACTGCGACAGGCTCTGCCCGCCCGCGTGAATGTTAGCCAGCAACCAGATAACTCCACCCGCCGGCGCAGCCATTACCACCGCCCGCCACAACACCAGCAGTGTGCGGTCAATCAACGAAGTGTACAGCACTGCCAGCACGTTGGGTTTACGGTACGGGGGCAGCTCCAGGGTGAAACTGCTGGCTTCGCCCCTCAGCACGGTGCGCGATAGCACCGCGGATACAATGAAAGTGGCTAACACACCCACCAGCACCACGGCAACCAGTGCGCCAGCCGCCACCGCTGCTGCAAAGGCGGGTGGAAACGCTGCTGCCACAAACAGCGCACTCATGGTAATCAACAGGGGCCACCGCCCATTGCAGGGCATGAAGTTGTTAGTCAGGATGGCAATCAAGCGCTCGCGCGGCGAGTTGATGATACGCGTGGCCACCACGCCTGCCGCGTTACAGCCTAACCCCATTGCCATGGTCAACGCTTGCTTGCCGTGTGCGCCCGCCTTCTTAAAAAATCGGTCCATATTGAACGCCACACGCGGCAGATAGCCCATATCCTCCAGAATGGTAAATATCGGGAAGAAGATTGCCATCGGTGGGAGCATGACGGAGACCACCCACGCCAGTCCGCGATAGACGCCATGCCACAGAAAGCCAGTGAGCCACCAGGGCGCGCCCAGCGCGCTGAATAGTGCGCTCCCCTTTGCCTCCACCCAGAACAAGCCGGTGGCAATGAGCTCGGAAATCACGTTCGCACCCTGAATGGTAACCCAGAAAACGCCCATCAACAGCAGACCCATGATGGGCAATCCCCAGACGCGCGAGGTAAGAATCCTGTCCAGCCGCTGGTCCCAGTCCCAGCGACGCTCGCCCTTCCGGTGCACTGCTTTGCGGGCGATGGCTTCCGCCTCGGCATACAGCGATTCCACCATGCGGTCGCGGAAGGAACCCTCCAGCTGGCGTTGCAACCTTTCAACATGTGAAAGGATATGGGCGGCGTGTGCACGTGCAATCGCCATCTCCTCCTCGCCGGCGTCACTTCTGGCAAGGCGCAGCAGATCGCCGTCCTCCAGCGACCGACGCACGTTGTAGTCGCCGTCCAGCAAGCGCATCGCTACCCAGCGAACGTTGGGGAGGTCAGGATAGGCTTGTTGTATCACAGGCACCAGTTCCGCCAGAGCCTGCTCTACCTTCTCGTCCACCTTTATCCGACGCGGCGTGGTGCGGAGCCTGCCCTGCACCAGCTCTGCTACCGTTTGCATCAGCAAGCCAAGTCCTGTGCCCTGCCGCGCTGCGGTAGGCACAACGGGCACGCCCAGCTCCCGCGCCAGCGCGCGATGGTCTATCTCGATGCCTTTGCGCTCCGCCTCGTCCATCAGGTTCAGGCAAACCACCACACGGTCGGTAATCTCCAGTACCTGCAACACAAGGTTCAGGTTGCGCTCCAGCGCGGTAGCGTCCACCACCACAACTACCGCGTCGGGTTTGGTAAACAGCACGAAATCCCGCGCCACCTCTTCGTCCACCGAGGCGGAGAGCAAAGAGTAGGTACCCGGCAGGTCCACGATTTTATATCGCTTGCCGTTGAACTCGAACGCGCCCTCCATCCGTGTGACCGTCTTGCCGGGCCAGTTGCCGGTGTGCTGGCGCAAGCCGGTGAGCGCGTTGAACACGGTGCTCTTGCCGGTGTTCGGATTGCCAGCCAGTGCCAGCACATAGTCGAAGGAGTCCACACGCACGCCCATCTGCACCAGATGTTCGCGCAGGGCGCATGACTCACAGGCTTGACCGGTTATCTCCCTCATTCTTCTCTCCTCCAGCCTCGGCTGTTTCAATTACTATGCGGTTCTTTGCTCCGCACTCTTGCGCTCCTCGTGCAGGGTCGCATCGCGTCCGTCGCGCCTCACCCAGATCCAGTCTGCCTGTTCGCGTCTCAGGGCGATAAGCGTGTCGCGCACGCGATACGCTACAGGGTCGCCAAACGCCGAGCGCATGACCACCTCAATTTCCGCACCGGGGGTGATACCCAGGTCCAGAAACCGTCGGCGCGTTAGCCCCTGGCAAGCATCATCGATACGCAACACGGTTGCCCGCTCGCCCGGTTCCAGCGAACCCAACCGTTCTCCCGGGGCGACGCGCGATTCGGGCAGGGCTTCGCGCACGCTGATGTTCGCCGCCACCACCGGCGCGAGCACATGCTCATCGGTGTCGCTCTCCAGCACAATCCGCGTGGGCGAGCGTTCAACAACCCTCACCACCATGCCGGGGCGCAACCCTTCTGCCACAATCTGGGCATACACATGCGGAGGCTCGTCCTCTACGTGTACGATTTGGGCAGGCTTATCCACCGGAAACTCCACCAGCGATTGTCCCTCTATCTCCGACATCTCACCGCTGGCAGAAGGGATAGGGTCGCCGTGCGGGTCGGAAGTGGGGTGCCCCATATAGGCGTCCAGCTGTTCTATCTGCTGGGGCGTGAGGGTGTGCTCCATACGGTGTGCAAAATCGTGTACTTCAGCCGGTGCGACGGAGGTCTCGTAGGCGAGGTAGCGTTCGAACAGACGGTGCGCCCGCACCACCTGAATTGCCAGGCGATGCCCTTCTGGTGTCAAACTCAAGCCGCTCGCGGTAGCGCGCAACAGCCCCTGCGTTTCCATGCGCTGCGCCAGTACCGCAGCCAGGCGTGTGGGAACACCCAGTGCTCCAGCCAGAGACTCTACAGACGCCAGCCGTCCGTCGTGCTCGCGCTGATGCAGGTGCATCAGCGCATCCTCAATCGCCTCGCGCGAACGCAACCATTGCTTCTGCCGCCAACGCGAAACCACACCCCACTGCGGTGCGAACAACAGTAGCAGTACAACAACCAGCGCGACCAGATAACCGCTTTCCAACATATTTATACCTTTCTGAGAATCATTCTCAATAAAGATTGTACCCGCTGGCGCATTCTTTATCAAGAACTGTTCCCGATGCAGACCCCTTTTCTCCTGCATAAAAACTGCGGTGCGCTACCACGGGCAAGACGAGAACAGGATACAGCACAATGCGACACGTATTCTACAGCAGGTTGTTATCCACAGGAACAGGAGGACAACAGATAATGCCTTTGATCCACTCGACCATTCAACATACTTCCGGCATTCCTCTGGGCGGCATTGGCACCGGCTCGGTGGAGATACGTCCCGACGGACTGTTTCACGAATGGCAGATATTCAATATGGGCGCGTGGTCGCCGCATTCTCCGTGCGGGCTGCGCTCGGAGGAGCTGGTGCATCCTGAGGACCTCGTTTTCGTGCTGCGAGTGGCCACACAGGACGGCGATGTGCAGGTGCGGTACCTTGCCCTGCATGAGAGCCTGCACGACCTGTACTCCGCCGGATGGGCGCGCGCGGTGCAATCCATCCAGTTCGAAGGTGCGTTCCCTCTCGCACGCCTGCACTATCTGGACGCCTCGCTGCCCGTGCAGGTGACAGCGGAGGTGTTCTCGCCTTTCATCCCGCTGGATAGCCGCGCGTCGGGCACGCCCGGCTTCTATATCCGTTTTCTGGTGCAAAACACGGCGGAGGTACCCGTTGACGTGTCCATCCTGGGTGTGCTGCGTAACATGGCGGGTATTGGACAAGCGGAGAGGCAACCCCGCAACCTGCTCAAAGAGGTCAATGGAGGCGCCGCCGTTCACCTGACAGCGGATGGACTACAGCCCGAGCACTGTTCCACCGGCGATATGACCTTCGCCGTGCGCGGAGGCGAGGTCAGCTACATTACCGGAGGCTATCGAGAAGAGTATCGTTCGCTGATGTTCTGGCGACACCGATTCGGGCTAAAGCCGGTGTCGGTACTGCGCTGTTTTCGCGAAGAAGGTGCTCTACCCAACCTCGCTCCCGAAACCGCCCCCGCTCACCCTGAAGGGCTGGAGGTGTCGCGTCTCTCACCGGAGGAGCGCGAGGCATGGGTTCGGCAGATGCTTCAGCATCCGTTCGTGTATGACAAATACCATCGCCTGCGCCTCGTGGACCCGCAGCTCGTGCGGTCGGCGGAGTTCCTGGAAGAAATCGCGATGAACCTGCAGGAGCTGCGCGAGAGGCGAGCTGAATGGGGCACTGCTGCGCTATGCAGTCGTCAGCAAATCGAGCCGGAGTGCGAAGGCGAGGTGCTCTTCACGCTCAGCTGGTTCTTCCCCAATCACATCAGTCCCACAGGTGTAAACATCGGGCATCAGTACGCGCACTGGTTCCACAACTCGCAGGAGGTGGCGGAGTATTTGCTCAGCCATGCCTCCTCCCTGCGCGAACGCACTCTGGATTTCGTGGAGGCTATCTACGACTCCAACCTGCCGGCGGAAGCCGCCGACGCCATCAGCGGGCAACTCTCCACCCTGACCAAGTGCACCTGGTGGACCAAAGCCGGACATTTCGGCGTATGGGAAGGGCTGGGGTGCTGTGGTTTCCACACCACCGACATCACCTATCAGGGCTCTTTCCCCATTATCGCCCTCTTCCCCGACCTGCAGAAGGTGCAGATGGAGCATGGAGCAAAGTTTCAGCGAGCGGACGGGCGCGTACACCATTTCTTTACCCCTGATTTCAGCGCGGTGGACAACGGCTTTGACCGCGTGGACATGAACCCGCAGTTTGTGATGCTGGTAGCGCGCGATTACCTGTGGAGCGGAGATAAGGGCTATCTCGAGCGTCTGTACCCACACGTTGTGCGCGCGATGGACAACACACTGCTGCTGGACACCGACAACGACGCCCTGCCGGACACCGACACCCGCCGCAACACCTACGACGTGTGGGATTTTCAGGGAAGTCCCTCCTACATCTGTAGCCTGTGGCTGGGCGCGCTGAAGAGTGCAGTGCGGCTGGCGGAAGAGATGGGCGATGCCGAACGCGCCGCTCAATGGCAAACCCAGTACGAAAAAGGCGTCAAGAGCTTTATCGAGAAGCTGTGGAACGGCGAGTACTTTGTGCTGTGGCGCGACGGTGACACAGTGGACGAATGCTGCATGAGCGACCAGATCAGCGCGGACTGGTTCTTTGCGGTGTGCGGTTGGGAACCGGTCATCCCCGAACAGTATATCCACCGCGCGCTGGATGCCATCATGCGCTATAACTTCCGTGCAGGCGAAGGTTTGCGCAACGCCTCCTATCCACCCGGCAAACCTCACCGACTTGCCGCCTCGGGCAACCTGCAGGCAGACGGACTGTGGACGGGCATCGAGTACACCATCGCCGCTCTGCTTATTACGCGTGGCAGGCTCGCCGAAGGCATGGCGGTTGTGCGCGACATCCACGATCGTTATCTGCGGGCGGGAAGGTTCTGGAACCACGTCGAGTGCGGGAACCATTACTATCGCGCGATGTCGGCGTGGACGCTGTTGAACGCGCTCACCGGTTTTAGCTGGGACGCCCCGCGAGGCGAGATGGCTTTCGCCCCTCCTGTCCGCGCCGCCGAGAGCCGATATCCCTTCTTCACGCCCACAGCATGGGGCATCTACTCAGAGAGTATTGGGTTCACAAACCGCCGCGTGAGCATAGCAGTGGTGGACGGCGAATTACGCCTCTGCGTTCTCAGGCTCCTGCGCTGGCAGGGCAACAGACAAATCTCTGTCGCGGTGAACAGGCAACCGGTTGACGCAGAGGTCGCGCCCGACGGGCAGGGTGTTTCGCTTCGCTTCATCGTGCCCGTTACTCTGAGCGCGGGACAGGAGATGGCAATAGAGGGGTAAGCGGGCCAAGTGTACAAAAAAGTGGGCTGAGGAAACCCTCAGCCCACTCGCTTTGCGAAATCCTGGCTAGATTCGCCGCCACCGACGGAGCGCCAGCAGCGCCACGCCGATGCCCAACCCGGCCATCGTAGCAGGCTCTGGCACCACCGGCAAAGCGGTAATCTGCCCACGGATTTCACCGCCCGGATAAGCGGTGGTGTGGATATTGATGTACGTGTTACCGCTCAGCAAGTTCGCCTCTTCCGCTGCGGGGAACGACGCGCCACTGATTATCTTGATAAGCTGGCTGCCGAGCACCGCGTAGCTGCTTCCACCACCTATCGGGAAGATAACCGGCCCGTTGGCTCCCGCAGGAGCGCGGTGGATGTGTGAGGCAGTAAGGTCGCTTTGCAGAATGCCGCTTACTGTGATAGCCAGGTTGATGGTCTTGGTGACGTCATCATAGCTACCGAAAAGCACTCCGCTGGCGCTGGTGGAAACTGGCGGCACTTCTTGCGAACCGGTCAGCGTTGCTTGCAGGTACCATAGACCTGCTCTCGATGGCAACGCCACCGCCGCTAATAGCACCACCAGCAAAGCAAAACGCAATCTGAATCTACTCAAAAGATTGTCCCTCCTTTCGATGCCGAACTGCTGCGCATGTGCCCTCCTTCCATTCTACACTTTGCGCCGGCGCAACAGGAGCAAGCCCAGCCCTGTGGACAAGCCGATAAGCGACATGGGTTCGGGCACGGGTATGAGCTGCCCTCGGATTTCGCCGCCGGGGTGAGCTGGGGTGTGGATGTTGATGTAGGTGTTGCCCGCCAGCAGGTGTGCTTCGTGTGCGGCGGGGAACAAGCCACCCGTAATGAACCGCGAGAAAATCACACCACTACCGCTCCATGAGGCACCGCCGTCCAGATCGTAAATGACGGGACCATTTACGCCCGGCGCGCCGACATGGATATGGGCGCCCAGGATGTCGCTTTGCGAGATCCCGACCTCGTACACCGCCAGATTGAACAGCTTCGACACGTCATCATAGCTCATGATGGCTTGGCCACTGGCTGTCGTACTGACAGGCGGAACCTCCTGACTGCCGGTGAGGTTCGCAGTAAGTACCCAAACTGTAGCGCCGGAGGGCAGGGCTATCGCTGCAAGTAACGCAGCAAGTAGCCCAAACCGTACTGCCATTCGATACATATACCTTCCTCCTTTCATCATCATGGATGCATACGAAACCTTCCCTGTGCGAGCCAAAGCTCCCACTCTGCCTTTAGTATACACCTCGCGTGCAGGGCTGTCAAGCATTTTTACGGGACAAGGAGAGATTTTTCTGAAAAATCGCTTTTTTGCAGTCCGCTCATGCGGAATGTTGCAGGAAGGTATGGGATGGTAAAGAATAAAACAGTAAATCAGCGCAACCCTTCCGTGCACGCAGGGTCAATGGATAATGTTGATACCACCACCCTGAGGAGGTGTTGACATGAGAGCGATATGTGCCGCGATGCTGGGAGTGTTATGCCTGTGGAGCGTAGCGGTTGCACAAAGCACAAACGTGCTCAGCGGGCGCGTGCTGGATGCCAGAGGCAACCCTGTCTCCGGTGCGCAGGTGTACTACTACCCCAACCTGATGCTGGCATGGTTCGGCGTTCCACCCGATAGTCTGCCGCATTCCACGACCGACGAGAAGGGCTACTATCGGATTACTAACGTTACCCGTTCACACGCTCCTCTATCAGCTGTCGTCGCCTTTCATCCCCAGCTGGGATGCAGTGCTACTCGCCTGTGGGCAAAGGCTCCTCGCGACCTGCGCCTGCAGCCGCTCAAGGAGTTCAGTGGCAAAGTGGTGGATACGGAAGGAAAGCCCGTCGTCGGTGCACAGGTGCGCCTTGCCTACATCGGTATCGGCGATGATGTGATCTTTGCGCCGCCGGTGCCGCCCTTCGTGGTTCTCACCGATGCGGAGGGCACATTTCGGCTGCCAGCCCATCCACAGATGCAGGGGGTCGCGGTCATCTGCACAGCGTCGGGCTACGAACCGCTGTACTACACCACCAACACCACCTGGGATAAGCTCTCGAAGGAGGGGGTGAAACTTACCCTGAAGCCCGGAGCGCGCATCACCGCCCTGCTGATATATGCCCACAACGGCGAGCCGGTGCGCGGTTACCCGGTCACTGTGCTCCCAAGCTATTTTGTCTACACCACCACAGACGAGAACGGACGCATCACGCTGGATGTTTCAGCCGGTTCGGCAACATTGATGCCGGGCATCTCGCTTTCTTCGCCCACGCTGGTGCCACCGGGCCTTTTCGCGTGGGTAAAGGTCAAGGACCTGCAGCCGGGCACAACCACCGACCTC
>BEHS01000028.1 GCA_002898895.1 bacterium HR16
ACCATGCGCCGTTCCGCGAACAGAAAGAGGTGGTGGGACATGCGGTGCGTGCGCTCTACCTCTACGCCGGCGCTGCCGACCTCTACACGGAGAGCGGTGAACATGCGCTGATAGACACCCTGCATACCCTCTGGCAGGATGTGTTCCATCGGAAGGCGTACGTAACCGGTGGTCTGGGCGCACGCTACGAGGGCGAGGCGTTCGGTTTGCCGTACGAGCTGCCCAATCTGCGGGCGTACGCCGAGACCTGCGCCGCCATTGCGGGCTTCATGTGGAACTGGCGGATGCTGCAGATAGAGCCGGATGCCCGTTACGCAGACTGGATGGAAATCGCCCTGTACAACGGCATCCTGTCGGGCGTCTCGCTGGATGGCACGCGCTACTTCTACATGAACCCGCTGGAATCGCGCGGCGGTTATGAGCGTTCGGCATGGTTTGGATGCGCCTGCTGTCCGCCTAACATCCATCGCACGCTGGCAGCTCTGCCGGGATACCTGTACAGCCTGAGCGACGAAACGGTATACGTCCACTTCTACGCTTCCAGCGAGCTCCGCACGCAGCTTCCCGACGGTCAAGCGGTGCAGATACAGGTGCAGACCGACTACCCCTGGTCCGGCGAGATAACGCTTCGTCCTTCGGCAGGCAGGTATCGGCTGGCTTTGCGCATCCCCGCATGGGCATCAGGGGCGGAACTTCGCATCAACGGCGAGAGCGTGGATGTCGCTCCGGGGTCCTACGCCGTCGTACAGCGCGAGTGGCAGGATGGCGATACCGTCGAACTTTCCCTGCCGATGCAGATAGAGCTGATTCGGGCGAATCCGCGTGTTGAGGAAGACCGCTCTGGCGGCGCGATACGCCGGGGTCCGGTGGTGTTTTGTGTAGAACAGGTGGACGCTCCTGACGTAAACCTGATGGACCTCTATCTGCCACAGCATATCGGCGGGTTGCAAGCAGTGTACGAGCCGTCGCTGCTGGGCGGCGTGGTGACTATTGTGGGCAGTGCGCTGGTGGACACCGTTGCTCGCGAGCAGCAACCGCTGTACGTGCCTGCGTCGCAATATACTCCTCCGCGATGGCGCGAGGTAAACATACGCTGGATTCCGTACTATGCCTGGGCGAATCGCGGCGCGGGCGCGATGAAGGTATGGCTGCCGCTGCCCTAGGGCAGGGGCGCACCATCGTGCGCCCCTACAACCCCGTTCCCAGCAACCGCGATACCACAATAACCGTCGGCAAACCGACCAGCGTGCTCAACACTCCCGGCACAATGAACACCAGAGCGAGCAACAGGATGGGACCAAAGCGAAACATCGCCAGCTCGTAGCGATAGGCGGTCTCGGCAGGCAGTAAACCCGCCAGAATCTTCGAACCGTCCAGTGGGGCGATGGGTATCAAGTTGAAGAACATCAGGCCGACGTTCATGTATACCATGAATATCAGAAACTCCACCAGGCTCGGTGTCATGGGGAGGGGAGTGAAGCGCATGGCACCGGCAATCAACAGGGCGAATAGCAGGTTAGAAAACGGTCCAGCCGCCGCCACCAGCATCATGTCTCGGCGTGGGTGCTCAAAGTTTGCGGGATTGACCTGCACCGCCTTGCCCCAGCCGATGCCGCGTGCACCGGTAACCACCATCAGTATCAACATCAATGTGCCCAGCGGGTCCAGATGGTCCAGCGGATTCAGCGTCACGCGCCCTTGTCGTTTGGGTGTGGGGTCGCCGAGCCTGTAGGCGGTGATAGCATGTGCGAATTCGTGCACGGTGATACACAGCACGAAGGCGAATATCTGCATGAAGATGAAATTCCAGTCCAGTTGTATCATTGCTATCCGACCGTTCCTCCGCGAAAGGCTAACAGCATTATACCCTATCCGGTGCGGAGGAAGTTCGGAGGGCACACGGATGAACACAGATGACGCGGATTGGCACGAATATCCGTGTGCATCCGTTGCATCCGTGTTTCTCCGTGTGCCACGACAGACGGTTACCGCAGATTACCCAACCGGCGACGGCTGTTCTGCGCGCAGGCGCTCGGGAATGCGGTCGTGCGCCAGCAGGTCGTCCAGCGTCTCACGCTCCACGATAATCTCGGCACGTCCCTCGTTCACCAGTACCATCGCCGGACGCGGGAAGCGGTTATAATTACTGCTCATGGCGTAGTTGTATGCGCCAGTGGACGGCACTGCCAGAATATCGCCCGGCTCCGGCTGGGCAATCGCCACGTTGCGGATGAGGACGTCGGTCTCGCAGTGTTTGCCTGCGATGGTCACCACCGTGTTCGCCGGCTGGCTCGCCTTGTTGGCTACCAGCGCGGTGTACACCGCGTCGTACAGCTGCGGGCGCGGGTTGTCCGACATGCCCCCGTCTACCGCAACGTAGGTGCGCGTGCCTGGCGGCTGGTGGATGGGTACCTGCTTGATCGCGCCGATGGTGTACAGGGTCAGTCCTGCCTCGCCGACCAGCGCACGCCCCGGCTCCTGCAGAAGCGTGGGATAGGGCAGGTTGCGCCGCTCCAGCTGCTCGGTGAGCACGTTCACGATACGCTCGGCATACTCGTCGAAGCTGGGCGGCTGGTGGCTTTCGATGTAGCGAATACCCAGTCCTCCGCCGATGTTAAGCTCTTCCGCAGTATAGCCCAGCTGTTTGCGCAGAGTATGCATGAAGTCCACCATAATCTTGACCGCACGCTCCTGTGCCTCCGTATCCAGCAGCTGGGAACCCACATGGCAATGAATGCCTTTCAGGTAGAGGTGCGGCGATGCCAGCGCGCGACGCGCCCCTTCCAGCGCGTAGCCGTTGCGGATGTTCAAGCCGAACTTGGTATCCGCCTGTCCGGTGCGGATAAAGCGATGGGTATGGGGGTCAATGCCCGGCGTCACGCGAAGCAAGATGGTCACCTGTTTGCCCGCCTCGGCAGCTACCCGCTCCAGCATCTCCAGCTCCAGCAGGTTGTCCACCACGATGCGCCCTACGCCGTGCCGCACCGCCATCTGCAGTTCAAACAGCGATTTGTTATTGCCGTGAAAGACCAGCTTCTGAGGAGGGAAACCTGCCTTGAGTGCAGTGTAAAGTTCTCCCGCAGAAGCCACATCCAGGTCATAGCCTTCCTGCGCTACAATGCGGGCAACCGCCATACAGAGCAGAGCTTTGCCTGCGTAGGCGATTTCGTTGCGGGGATAGCGTTTCTCGAACGCGCGCCGGTAATCGCGCATGTTCCGCCGAAAGGTGGTCTCGTCCAGCACGTAGAGTGGCGTACCGAACTGCCTTGCCAGCTCTACCGCATCACACCCGCCGACTTCCAGATGTCCTCGCTCGTTAATCCGTTGCGTGCCTAACAGTAACATCCTTCCCCTCGAACCGATATCAAGATTTGTGCAATCAGAGCAAAGAATATCATGTATCGCCTCTCAAAGTCAAGTTTCTGTGCGTGTATGTCGCGCAACAGGAAGGTTTCGGTGGGTGTCGAAGGTACCCAGAGATACCTGTTGGGAGGTAAAAGGTGCGAACCGCTTGCTATGTCGGGCTGTGTTTCACCCTGTTCCTGCTCACGACGGCGGCGGCGAAGGAGTACGACCATCCGCTGATTGCACAAACGTATCGCCTTCTGCCGAACGGCGACGCCGAGGTGGAGGAACTGCGCGTCTTTCGCTTCTCCGGCTCCTTCAGCTGGGCGAACCTGAAACGCAGCACCCAGGGGCAATACGGGCGCTACGGGATAGAGTATCTCGGTGTGTGGGATGCGGACGCCAGACAGCCGTTACGTTACTCTCAAACGTCCGAGGGCGAATATGCGGTGTTGCGCTGGGAGTATCGAGCTCAGGATACCACGAAGAGGTTCCTCTTGCGCTATCGTGTCCGCAACGCGGTACAGAGATATTCGGATGTGGCGCAGTTCTACTGGAAGGCGATAGAGGACGAACATGCGCCGCTGGATGAGGTGCGAATTGTCATAGTGCCTCCTGCTCCCAGCCCGAAGCTGTTCAAGGTGTTCGTGCACAGTCGCGCCGCACCGGGCAAATTAAGTATACATCCCAAATTCACGCGGGCGGAGATACAGCAGGCGAACATTCCCTCCAATAGCTTTGTCGAAGTGCGTGCGATGTTTGACCCCGCTATTTTCGCCAGCGCGCCCCTGCAAGCGGGGAACCGCTACGAATCTTTTCTGGAGGAGGAACGTCGCTTCGCCGAGGAAGAGCTGCGCGAAGCACGCAGGCGCGAGCGCATCGCCCAGCTCGTCGGTCTCTGGATGGTTATCGAGACGCCTATCGCCCTGCTGTTGTGTGTGGGTTTCATCGGCTACCTTGTGGTCATCTACAACCGTTACGGTCGTGAGCCGGAGGTGCCGGAGATAGAGTACGAGCGCGAACCTCCACGCGATTTGCCCCCCGCTGTGGTACCTGCCATCCTCACGCAGAGTAAAGCGCAGCCGACGGAGGTGGTCAAAGGCTTCTCGGCAACGGTGCTGGAGGCGGCAAGGCTGGGCTACCTGCGTATAGAGGAGTTCGAGAACAAAGCGTTACTGGGCTTACTGCGCAGCACCGAACGACGCTACATGCTCACTCCTGAGGGAGAAGGCATGCTCACCGGCAAAGCGGTGCAACCTGCAGGGCGTGAAGCACGTGTGCTGAAGCCCTTTGAGCGTAAAGCTCTGCGGGTACTGTTCTTTGAGGCTGGCGATGGCAGGTCAGTGACCGAAAGCGAACTGCGCAGATGGGCGGAAAAGCCCTACGAGGGCAAAACCCGCATGTACAGCTTTGTGGAAGACTGGGGTAAGCAAATGCGTCGCTGGTTTGAGAGGCAGTATTTTCGGCTGGATGACCCGCAGAGCGAGAAGGCAAGAAACCGGTTCCTGACGCATCTGGTGATAGCGGGTGTTATCGGCACGCTGGTCACCCTGCCGGTGAGCCTGTTTACGGTGCTGCCCGTCAGCGTGGTGCTGGGCGTGATTGCGGGCACTTCGCTCTCCCGTCGCAGTCCTGAGGCGGCACGCGAGTACCAGCGATGGGATGCCTTCAAACGCTTCATGGCCGACTTCTCCGCCATGCGCGAGGCGGGACCGGAGCTGCTCCCCCTGTGGGAACGGTATCTGGTGTATGCGGTATCGCTGGGTGTGGCGGAGAAACTGATCCACAATCTGGCGTTGCTGGCGCGAGAATATGATTATGCCCTGTCGCATCCTTCCTGGTATCACGCCGCCTCGGGCGAAGCGTTCTCGACGGATTCGCTGTCAGGTATGACGGGCTTTGTGGAGAACCTGCAAAACCTCACCAGCGCACTCTCCTCCAGTACCAGCAGCGGTGGTGGATTCAGCGGAGGCGGGGGCGGCGGCGGTGGTGGCGGAAGTAGCAGTGCGGGGTGATAACCTGACTTCCCAATGAGCAAAGTACCCGGAGGAACACAGCCATGTGGTTGCTTCTCGTCGTGCTGTTAGTATTTATCTGGGTGGTAGCCACCTATAACCGTCTGTTAACCTACCGCCATCGCGTGGAGAACGCGCGGGCACAGGTGGATGTGCAGTTGAAGCGACGCTACGACCTGATACCCCGCTTGATAGAGACGGTGCGTGGCTACGCCCAGCATGAGGAGCGCATCTTCCAGCGCATCGCCGAACTGCGGGCACAGGCGCTGCAGTCGCTGTCGCCTCAACAGCAAGAGGCACTGGAGGGGGAGGTGCGTCACAGCCTGAACAGCCTCATCGCGCTGGCGGAGGCGTATCCCGAGCTGAAGGCAAACGAGAACTTCCTGAGCCTGCAAGAGGAGCTGAGCGATACAGAGGACAAAATCCGCTACGCGCGCCAGTTCTACAACGACACGGTGATGCGCTACAACCTGTCCATCCAGCGTTTTCCGAACCTGCTCATCGCGCCCATGATGGGCTTCCGACCGCAACCGCTGTTCACGCTGGACCAGGCGGCACAGGAGCGGGAAGTGCCGAAGTAGCCCCCACCCCGTCCCCTCTCCCGAAGCTTCGGGAGAGGGGGGTGAGGGTCAGCGAGCTAGCGGCGGAATCGCCTGCCCAAACCGATAGCCAGACCGCCGATGCTCATCAGCAACATGGTGCCCGGTTCGGGGATGACGGGTGTGCCGCCCTGCACGACCAGGTCCAGCCGGTTGATGGCGAAGTCCCACTGGTCCCACCTGTTAAATGCCCACGTACCCACGTCGAAGACCACCTTCTTGATGACCGCGCTGCTGTCCAGCACGCCCAGGAAGATGGCAGAGTTGTCGCCTGCCGCGGTGCTGTTGCCGTTAAGGTAGAAGGTGCCCAGCAGGTTGTTGGCGGCATCGTACGCTTGAATTTTACCAACGAAACTGCCGTACGCGTTCCTCTGGATCTGCGCGCCTGCGCCGAGAACCGGGTTGGCGAACACTATTTCCATCGGACCGATTTCAAAGCGTGTCCACAGCAGACGGTCGCCGGGTGCGAAGTTGCCAGCCCATCCGAATCCCTGGTTTCTTCGCTCAAAAGGCCCGGTGGTGGGCTTGCTGACGGTAAGGGACAATCCGCCGTTGGAGCTGAGCGAGACGGGGTTACTGACGACGGTGAACGCAGAACCCAACACGCCCCAGTCCACGTAGTCGTTGCCACCCAGAGCAGGGCGACTGGTGACAAAGGTCAGCGCGTGCGCGCCGGTGACCATCGCCAGCGCGAGTGCTGCAACCAAAAACGTGCGTAACGATTTCACTGGAACGTTCCTCCTTCAAAAGTGTAATGTATCTTTTAAAGGAGCAAGAAACGTTCCACATCACCTGAGAATTGTACGGGTTTTTGCTGTTTAGCTAGTGGAAACAGGTAATTCTGCAGGGGTGCGAGCTGAGTGGCTGTGTGTGCCCCCAAGCCTTCAGGTACATCCACTTTGAACGTCAGCCAGTGCACGCTGCAGGTTCCGCAAGCTTACCTCGGCGATGAACTCCGCGCCGTCGGAGTAGTCGAACACCTCTACCGACACGTAACCGCTGTAGCCTACATCCTGTAACGCTCGCAGAATGGGTACGAAGTCCACCTCGCCCATACCCGGTCCCTTCAGGTTGGGGTCGTTGGCGTGGAAGTGCGCGAACCAGCCTGCGGAGTCGCGAATAATCTGCGGTATCGGCTTGCCTTCGCTGCTCATCGCCTTCACGTCCAGAATGATACGCGCGGCAGGGCTGTCCAGTGCTTGCACGAAGTGGATAGCATCCTCCGCGCGGTTCAGGAAGTTGGTCTCGGCGGGGGAGAGCGGTTCGATACACCAGGTGACGCCGAGATCCTCAGCGGCTTTGACCGCGGGGCGCAACGTCTCTATGGCGCGCTCCCATGCCTGCTCATAGGTGGAGCCGGGCAGTACACTGCGCTGCTTGGGCGAACCCAGCACCAGCACCTTGCCGCCGATGTCGGCGCAAAAGTGAGCCAGAGCGGTCAGATACTGTGCGGTGCGACGGCGCACCTCCGCCTCGGGTGTGGTGAGATGCAGTCCTTCGGGTTTGACCAACAGCCAGTGCAAACCTGCAATCTGGATGCCCGTGTCTGACGCCATACGACGGATATCTGCACGCTCTTCGGCGGTTATGTTCTCTACACTGTCTGCCAGGGTGAACGGCGCGATTTCGATGGCGTGGTAGCCCAGCCTCGCACAGTACTCCATCACCCGGCGCAGTTCCCAACCCTGAAAGAGTTCGTTACAGATTGAGAAGAGCATGTAAGAACCTCCTTTCCCCCTATTGTAACTCCTGCGGGGTGGTTGTGGCAAGAGATGCGCTTGACGCCAACCGCACGCTGTTTTATACTGACCTCAACACATCATCGACATGGGAGCAGAGCATGAGAGCCAGAAACCCGCAGATTCCTTACACACTGCACGAACTGTTCGCAAAGGGAAAGCCACGTATCTATCGGGGACGACAGCTCGACCAGATTGCCTTTCCACTGGGAGGCATTGGCACAGGTTCTATTTCGCTGGGTGGATGGGGGCAGCTGCGCGATTTCGAAATCTTCAACCGCCCACACAAGGGCTTGATGTTTGACTATACGTTCTTCACGCTCCATGCGAAGACCGCCGACGGTTACTCCGTAACGCGCGTGGTGCAGGGTCCCGTTGGCGGAGACAATTTTACGGATGACGGATCTGGAGTGCCGAAACGGTTCAACGGAAGCGGATTGCCTCACTTCCGCTCGGTAGCGTTTGAAGGTGCATTTCCTTTCGCGCGTCTCTATCTGGAGGACCCGAAGATGCCTCTGCGGGTCACTCTGGAGGCATACAACCCCTTCATCCCGCTGAACCCTGATGATTCCGGACTGCCTATCGCCGTTTTTCACTTTACCCTGCACAACCCGACCGATGCGCCGGTGGAGGCGGTGCTGTACGCCAATCTGGAGAACAAACTGGGCTATCCTGAAGTGGGTGAGGGCGTTATCGAGGCGACCGATAGCGGTCGCGTACGCGGTTTGAAGATGTGTACGCGCAAGCATCCCCCCGAATCGCCGCGATACGGCACGCTTGCGCTGGTGACCACGCATGACAGGGTACAGGTACAAACGCACTGGTTGCGTGCGGGGTGGTTCGATACGCTGGACTACTTCTGGCGGCAAGCCAGCGAGGGGCGGCTGGAAGAGAACACCGAACCCGCGTATCGAGAGAAAGGAACCGATGTGGGTTCCATTGCCTTGCGGGCAACTGTGCCGTCGGGCGAAGAGGTGCGCTTGCCCGTGTGGATAGTATGGCACATCCCCAACTTCGAGATGTACTGGTCGCCTGCCGAGCCGAAGCCCGTCTGGAAAAACTACTACGCCGTCCGGCACGCGGACGCTATGGCGGTGGCAGAGTATGTGGCGGAGCATATCCACCGTCTGGAAGGCGATACCCGCGCCTTCGCGGATGCGCTGTGGTCATCTACCCTGCCGGAGGCGGTGCTGGATGCGGTCAGCTCGCAAATCTCCATCCTGAAAACCACTACCTGTCTGCGCCTGCCCGACGGCACGTTCTACGGATTCGAAGGCTGTGGCGTGCATCACGGCTGTTGTGAGGGAACCTGCACACATGTATGGAACTACGCCCAGGCGCTGCCGTACCTCTTCCCCTCGCTGGAGCGCAGTATCCGCTAGAAGGACTACGCTATCAACCTGCATGAGGACGGGCACATGACTTTCCGCATGCCCCTCCCGCTGGGAACCATCCCCGAACCGACCTTCCACGCGGCGGCGGACGGGCAGATGGGTGGTATCCTGAAGGTGTACCGCGAGTGGCAGATCTGCGGTAACGAGGAGTGGCTCAAATCGCTATGGCCAAGCGTGAAACGCGCGCTGGAATACGCCTGGTGTGAATGGGATAAGGACAAGGACGGCGTGATGGAAGGTGTGCAGCATAACACCTACGACATCGAGTTTCACGGACCCAACACGATGATGGGCAGTTTCTATCTGGGCGCACTGCGAGCGGCGGAGGAGATAGCACGCCATCTGGGCGAGCATGACAAGGCGGAGGAGTACCGCAGGGTGTATGAGAGCGGTCGCGCGTGGATGGACGAGCATCTGTTCAACGGCGAGTATTACATCCACGAGGTGCGCCCTGCCTCGCCGGAGATGTCTACCGACCCGCAAAGCCCCGATTTCCCGAAATACCAGCTGGGCAGAGGGTGTCTCTCCGACCAGCTGATAGGGCAGTGGGTTGCGCGGATGCTGAGACTGGGCGACCTGTTTGACCACGAGCACGTGCGCAAGGCGCTGCAGTCCGTTTTCCGCTACAACTGGAAAAGCGACCTCTCGGAGCACGCCAACCCACAGCGCATCTACGCCCTCAACGATGAGGCGGGGCTGTTGCTGGCAACATGGCCTCACGGCGGCAGACCGCTTTTCCCGTTCCCGTACTCGGATGAGGTGTGGACGGGTATCGAGTATCAGGTGGCAAGTCATCTCATCTATGAGGGCTTTCTGGAAGAGGGGTTAGCCATCGTCAAAGGCGTGCGTGACCGATATACCGGTGAGCGGCGCAACCCGTGGAACGAGTTCGAGTGTGGCAACCACTACGCCCGCGCGATGGCATCGTACGCGCTGTTGCTGGCACTAGCCGACTTCTTCTACTCCGCACCGAGGGGACTATTGCGCTTTGCGCCCCGCGTGTACGCTGAAGACTTTGCCTGTTTCTTTTCCGTCGATTCGGGATGGGGAGTAGTCAAACAGGCATTCGGCGCAGGTTACGGACGGGCGGAGGTGCAGGTGCATCGAGGTGCGCTGACGCTACGTGAGGTACAGCTCGGTTTCGCACTGAGCCAGCCACAGGTGCGCGTGGCAGGCAAAGCAGTGCAGGCTGTCGCGACCCCGCTTGCCGAGGGAGGGGTGCATCTCGTCTTCGAGGAGCCGGTGATCATTCGGCAAGGGGAGACGCTGGTGATAGATGGGAATTATTCCTCCACCGGCGAGAAGTAGATGACGGTGACAATCTCCTCCATCGCGAGGGGGCGATCGTAGATGCGCTCCAGCAGGTCGCGCACGTCTTCGGCGGTGCGAAACTCGGGGTTCTCGCGGCTGATGTCGCGCGGGGTGAGCTCCGCCAGCGGTTTGACCTCTACACGGTCAATGATGGCGGTGAACAGCTTGTGTCGGCGGGCGAAACGATTGCCTACCGTCACCCAGACCAGCTGCCCCGCGCGATATTTATCGGTCTTGTCGCCGAGGCGAATGGTAACCGTCTTGCGGTGACTGCGCAAGAGGTTCTCGTAAATATCAGGGTAAAAGTTCAGGGCAAACATCGCGCTCACAATCTTCCCTCTCAATCCTCACCAATTTGCTGCTGCAGCGCATCGGCAGACAGCGTGAAACGAATGGAGTCTTCGACAAATTGCGTGATCAGCTCCTCTTCGTATAATACACGCACCTGTTCGCGCAGGTCTTGAATCTGTTCGGGCGGCGTGGATGGGTCTTCTTCGAGCCGACGCAGCTTCAGCTCCAGTGCCTGCCGCAGCTCCCGCAGGGTAGAGGCTCGCGGCTTACCGTCCAGAAACTCTTCGATGACCCGCTCCACGTCGTCCATACAGTGTCGTTTACTTCAGCAGATGCGCCTTGTCGGTCTTTTCCCACGGGAACTCAGGATGTCCGAAGTGTCCGTTCTTCGCGGTGCAGAGGTAGCATACGTTCCCGGTGAGCAAGCCGAGGTCGCGGATTATCGAGCGCGGACGGAAGTCGAAGATGTCCAGCACCCGCTTGAGTATCTGCTCTTCGGGAATGGCGTTTGTGCCGAAGCAGTCGATGGTGAGCGATACCGGCTCTGCCTTGCCGATGGCGTAGGCAATTTGCAGTTCGCATCGTTCCGCCAGCCCTGCTGCCACGATGTTCTTCGCGACGTAGCGCATCATGTAGGTCGCGGAGCGGTCTACCTTGGTGGGGTCCTTACCGGAGAACGCGCCGCCGCCGTGTCGCGCCATACCGCCGTAGGTATCTACCATGATTTTGCGCCCGGTGACGCCCGTGTCCGCCTGTGGTCCACCGATTTCGAATCGCCCGGTGGGGTTGCACAGGAAGCGAAAGTCGCCCTTGTTGAATTCTGCGTAGTGCTTCAGCACCGGTTCCAGCACATGCTGGCGCACTATCTCCATCACGTCTTGCTGGCTGAGGTACGGTTCGTGCTGTGCGGAGATAAGCACGGTATCGATGCGGTAGGGCTTGCCGTCCACGTATTCGATGGTCACCTGCGACTTGCCGTCGGGGCGTAAACCCAGGTCGGGGTGCTGTTTGCGCACCTCCGCAAGACGGCGCGTCAGATGATGGGCAATGGTGATGGGCAGAGGCATCAGCTGCTCGGTTTCGGTGCAGGCGTAGCCGAACATCATGCCCTGGTCACCCGCGCCACCGGTATCCACACCCTGCGCGATGTCGGGGGATTGCTTCTGGATAGCTACCATCACGCCGGTGGTGTCGCCGTCGAAGCCGTAGTCGGTGTGCGTGTAGCCAACCTCGTTGATAGTTTTGCGCACCACATCGGGGATTTCCACATAGCCGTGCGTGGTTAGCTCGCCGGCTACCACCGCCAGCCCTCGCGTCAGCAAGGTTTCAATGGCAACCCGTGAGTATTCCTCGATGGGCAGGTTCGCCTCACGGTCTTGCCTCAAGCATTCATCCAGAATGGCATCGCTAATCTGGTCTGCCAGCTTATCGGGGTGAGCCTCTGTGACACTTTCGGACGTAAAAAGCATTCTTCTTGCCATATTTCCTTCCATCCTTTTGCTCCCCGTAGAGAGGGGAGGAATTGTACCTGTTAGTCTGTCAAGTAGATAATCCGCGTTAATCCGTGCTATCTGTGTTCATCCGTGCCCTTCGGGAATAGCACACAGATAGACACGGATGCAACGGATGCACACGGTTGGGTTATCCGCGCCGTCCTATTCCGTGTGTATCCGTTCCCTCTCCCAAGGAAGAGGCTTGACAGACTCGCAAAGACAAAGCCACCGTCAAAACGGTAGCTGACTATTTTATAGCACAACCGCGCCCCTGAAGTCAA
Organism: bacterium HR16; assembly: GCA_002898895.1. Lineage (GTDB taxonomy): Bacteria > Armatimonadota > HRBIN16 > HRBIN16 > HRBIN16 > HRBIN16. The sequence continues at coordinate 12,469 of BEHS01000028.1, forward strand.
ATCTCAGGGCCAGTAGCGGTCGTAGAAGAGAGTATCGTAAAGAAGTTTGCCCAGCGCGATAACGATGCCGAACACCACTGCCGCCTGCCGATAGGTGAGCACGCTGGCAGGCAGCATGGGCAAGGGCGCGAATAGCAATAGCCCGCCTATGGCGAGTATCAGCAGGCTTCCTCGCAACAGCTTTCGCCACCGTTGCGCAACGGTCATGATACACCTCAGGCGCGAATAATCTCGCGCTTGACCTCTTCGTCTGCGAGGTCCACGAACTCGTCTGCCTGTCGGCGCAGTTCGTCAGCTATCATGGGGGAGAGCGTGCGGATTGTGCTGACCACCACCACCCGTACGCCCTTCATCTGCACCGCTTCCACCAGCCGCCGGAAGTCGCCGTCCCCGCTGAACAGCACCGCGCGGTCAATGTGGTCTGCAAGCAGCAGCATATCGATGGCGAGCTCGATATCCATATTACCCTTGATTTCGTACTGCCCTGTTGCGGGGTTGTAATAGCGCTTCTGCGGCTTGGTGACCACCGTGTAGCCGTTGTAGTCCAGATAGTCCAGGAAGCTGAGCATCGGGTCGAACTCGCCTTCCCGACGCGACGCGTAGTAGAACGCGCGCAGCAACCTGCCTCCTCGCGTGAAGTAACGCAACAGTTTGCCGAAATCGATGTCCCAACCCAGTTGTTGCATCGTATAGGTCAGATTGGGACCGTCAATAAATATTGCAATTCTCTCCAAAGGGCGCACCTCCTCTCGCCCGTAAAACCCCTTCTCTGCCCGCCTCCAGACGTGCACCTGTTCTGCGTTTTCCTCAGGTGGACGGACAGCTCCTTTGTCAACAATGGTCTTTTCTCCGTTCAGGTACCATGCCCCATTACGCGGTCACCACCTCTTCCTCTTCGTCCTCGACGGCGGGAAGTGTCTTCAGTATCTCTTCTGCGATGAGACGCTCGGTCACCACTTCGTCGCCCACGATTTTGCCGTCGCGGAAGCGCACAATTCGCTTCGCATGGCGGGCGATGTCCCACTCGTGGGTGACCAGCACGATGACTTTGCCCTCATCGTTCAGTTTCTGGAAGATAGCCATTATCTCTTCGCCACGACGGGAGTCCATGTTCCCCGTCGGCTCGTCCGCCAGAATGACCGCAGGTTCGTTGACCAGTGCCCGCGCGATGGCGACGCGCTGCTGTTCGCCGCCCGACAGCTCGTTGGGGCGTGAGTTGATGCGGTGTGCCAAACCCACCGCTTCCAGCGCGCGCTTGGCTCGCTCGTGGCGGTCGCGGAATCGCCCGTTATACAACAGGGGCAGTTCCACGTTGCGCAGGGCGGTAGCGCGTGGCAACAGATTGAACTGCTGGAACACAAAGCCTATCTTGCGGTTGCGTATCTCCGCCAGCTGGTTGTCGCTGAGTTTGGCAACCTCGATGCCGTCCAGCTTGTAAGAGCCACTGGTCGGGCGGTCCAGGCACCCGATGATGTTCATAAAAGTGGACTTGCCCGAGCCGGACGGTCCCATAATCGCCACGAACTCGCCCGGGTATACCTTCAGCGACACCCCGCGCAGGGCATGCACGTGCGTTTTGCCCAGAATATAGGTCTTGTGTACATCCTGCACTTCGATAACCGGTGTCATTCGTTCTCTTCCTCCAGTTGTTGCATCAGATGTCGGAGCGGCGGTATCATCTTGCGATACTCCACAAGGAACGCATCATGCCCATAGGCGGAATCCATCTCGAAATACTCCGAACGCTTGCCCAAACGTTTCAGCATCTCGTGGATTTCGCGCATCACGTAGGGCGGGAAGAGGATGTCGGAACGTATCGAGATGAGCAGCACGCGCGCCTGAATGCGACTGAGCGCCTCTTCCAGACTGGCGTAACCGCGGCTGATGTCGTGCAGGTCCATCGCCTTGGAGAGGTAGAGGTAGCTGTTGGCATCGAAGTCGCGCTTGAGCAGTTTGTCGCCCTCTTCGTGCAGGTAGCGTTCCACGTCGAAGCGGGCGTGCAGGTCGTGCTCCAGCGCGCTCTCCTCGCTGGCGGGCTTGCGCCCGAACACCTGCTGCATAATTTCGTCGGAGAGGTAGGTGATAGTGCCTATCATCCGCGCCAGCGCAAGACCTTGACGCGGCTTCTCGCCGTCCTCGTAGTACTCGCCCTTGCGCCAGTTCGGGTCAAGCATAATCGCCCGCCTGCCGACCTCGTTGAAGGCGATAGCCTGCGCCGACAGACGTGCGCTGCAGGCGATAGGTGCCACCGCGTCCATGTAATCGGGGTACATCACCGCCCACTCCAGCGCCTGCATTCCACCCATCGAACCGCCGGTGACCAGCTTCAACCGCCGGACGCCCAGGTGGTCCAGCAGTACCCGTTGCACCCGCACCATGTCGCGGATGGTGACGATGGGGAACCGCAGGCCGTAGGGCTTGCCGGTGCGTGGGTCGATGGACGCGGGGCCGGTACTGCCCCGACAGCTGCCCAGCACGTTGGGCGCGATGACGCAGTACTTCTCGGTGTCGAAGACCTTGCCCGGTCCGATCAGCCCGTCCCAGTAGCCGACGGTGCGGTTGTACGGCGCGTATTTGCCTGCCGCGTGCGAGCTGCCGGTTAGACCGTGCAGCACCAGAATGGCGTTGTCGCGCGTGGCGTTCAGCTCACCGTACACCTCATACGCTACATCCACGCGCGGCAGGGTTTGCCTGTTCTCCAGCACAAACGGCTCCTCCGGTGAGGCGAAGGTGAAGATATGCTTCACGATGTTCTCGCCCACCGAGGCGACCGCTTCGTCTTCCTCCACGGGCAACAAATACGCTGCGGACTCGGTGCTCATCCCACCACCCACTCCTCGGCGCCATTGACGCCGATGGTGCTGACGGTGATGCCTTGCTCTTTCAGGAACTCGATGGCGCGATGCAGCTGCGCGGACGAACCCGTGAGCTCCAGAAAGACAAAGCCACCGATATGTGGGTCGATGTTCGCCCGGCGGATGTTGGGTATCAGGTCGAAGTCCTTCACCAGCCGGTACACGATGGGTTCTTTCACGCGCTCCAGCGGGAAGTTGAGCTGGACGCGAATGGTCTCCACCGCCTCTTGTTGCTCCACAGGCATGGGTGTACCGCCCTCCTTCAGAATGTAAGACGCAACAACTGCCCCTGCAGTTGCCATTTACTGCGAGTTCGTCTCCTGAATCGAGTGTACCCCAATTCTGAGGGAGTTGCTACTGACGCCAAAACTTAACCGAACCTTCACATAAAACGCTTGTGTTTTGTGGCAGGCGTGTTATAATGGAAGCGTAAGCTGAGATTTCCGAAAGGAGGAGGGTTCCGTTCATGCGATTACGCGCTTTGCTGGCAACGGCGATGTTGCTGGGAATAGCCGTCGCCGCGACCGCCCAGATTACCGTCAGCACGGAGGCGTTCAACAACGCTACCGTTCAGCCCGCCGGACCTCGCACCGGCAGTGCTGGCAAGAACTTCTTCAACATCGAAGGCAACAACAACGGTCAGTTCGCCAGCTTTGGGGTGGCGGATTTCAACGCCGCCAACCTGGGCATCGGTCAACCGGTTGCCGATGTGGTGGGCATCCGGGTGAAGCTGACCGAGGACCGGGCTGCCTTCAGCGCGGCAGGAAGCATCCGCTTCTGGCTCACCGAGGACACCACCACCAGCATTGACCCGGGCACCCCACCGCCGATAGCGTGGGATGCTTCTGACTTGCCCAACGGGCTGGGCGGGCAGTTATCGCCTCGCTATGAGCTGGGCACGGGAACTTATACACCCACTGCGGACGGTACGCTGTTTGAGTACACGCTGTCGCTTTCGCCCGCGGCAAAGAGCTATCTCATCAACCAGCTGAATAGCTCGGGCACCATCCGCCTGATCGTTTCCCCTGCCGACAATGCGGTGGCTGCCACCTATGCGGGCTATTCGCATAGCACCCTCGCCGGACCAACGCTGGAACTGGACCTGGTGCCTGTGCCAGAACCTGCATCGCTCGTCGCCCTGTTCGTCGGTGTGACGGGTCTGGCAGGGATGGCTGTGCGCAGGAAGAAAGCGTAAGCGATAGGCAGGGAACCTGACCCCCCGACCCCCTTCCCTCGCAGGGAAGGGGGTGTTCGCTGCACGGCTCCCTTCGTCTTGCAGAGAGGGGCTGGGGGTGAGGAGAGATTGACCTATCCCCCTGTCCCCCTTCCCTGCAAAGGAAGGGGGCGTTCGGAATGCGGCTCCCCTCTCCTCGCAGGAGAGGGGCTGGGGGTGAGGTTCAACACAAGGCTGTGAGAGAGGTGCAACACCCTACTTTGCCTGCTCTGAGGGCGTCGAATCGGATGCCTCCGTCGCCATCTTCTCCAGCGTCTTCGTGGGCGCAATTCCCCTTGCAGCAAAATACATCTGCACGCCCTTGTTCGCAATCAGGGAACCGGCGAGCGTCATGATAACCAGCAAGCCCAGCTTCTTCAAGATGTCGATCCCGACCTGCCCCAGTTTGGGCAGTGATTTCTCAGCAGAGGGCAGGGGAGCGGTGAACATCTGATGCGCCTCGCGGAACACAATCCACAGCACACCAACGCCCAGCAGAAAGACCGCAATGCCCAGTATCTGCCCTATCCAGTCACTGCGAACTCGCAACGTCCCATACCTCAGCGTAAATTTTTTCTCGAGTGGCTCCTTCCTCTTGACAGACGAAAAGCTAGCCAGTATATATTTATGATAAGTAAAGTGACTACTTAAGAGGAGATGCTATGCGAAAGTCATTTCGGATAACATTTCTCTCTGGTAGATTACTTCCGTGCCTGCCCGTATTCCTCTTTCTGCTTTGTGCTAACACGGTAACACCGGTAGAGGGTCAAAAGGAGGTTGTTGACCGCCTGCATGGGTTTGCCTTTACCTCCAAAGAGGGGTGGGTGGTTACCCTGGTGGGCAATGCTATCCTCTTCCATGATACCTATCGCTTTGTGCTGGTACGCGCGGTGCGTCACGACGGCAATCTGCAGAAGGCGGCGAAGGCGTGGCTGGCTGAGCGCAAAGCGATGGATGAGGAGTTCAGGGCGAGCCGGTACGCCTTTAAGAAGGTGGGTAAAGGTGTGGTGCTGGTCGCAACGGGGCTGTCATACCCCTACGCGCTGTTACCGATGATGGCGGTGAACTTTGGCTTGAGCGGGCAAATACCGCCCAGCAACTACCGCGAGGTCACCTCTATACTGCCCGGGGAAAAGTATGCTCTCGTGGTCAGCTTTCTCTTCCCCGAAGACACTCCGAAAGCGAAGATGGAGGAGATGACCGCCATCTTGCGTTCCCTGCGCTTCCTGCCTCCCCAGCAGATGGTGAAGTGGCGCACGGAGCGGGTGATGGACCCGGAGGCGGGAATGGAGGCTGCAACCCTGCACGTGCCTGAAGGCTTCGAGTTCCGAGGGATGGTTATTCGTCAGGGAACGAAGCGTGTGCCAATGGTCTGGATTCAGAAAGGCGACAAGATGATGCGCATAGACCATGTGGACGTACAGAGTTCGTCCGTGCAGGCAGGCGGGATGGGTAACGCTTTGTCGATGATGACGGTGAACGGGCAGAGTACGCAACTGCCTCAGATGGTGGTTGCCAGTTCCGACGATGATGTCATCCAGCTGGTGCTCGCGTTGTGGGAGGGGGAAACGGGACAAAGCTGGACGCTGAAGGAGAAGAAGAACCTGCCTTTCACCGAGGAGGAGAAGCGCACATATTCCCAGATGCAGCAGATGGCAGCGCAGGGGATGGCGGCGATGGGCGCACAGATGGTGGTCAACCCCATCAAAGTCTCCTTCACGGCGGAGAGTGGCTCCTTGAAACGAGAGGCAATCGTGCAGGGCAATTACGGCGGTTCTGGACGGACAGACTGGGTAGCCGCCTCCCAGCAAGCGCATATCACCATCACGGTGGGGATGGTTCAGGCGCCTGTCTCGGAGTTTGAGCAGACCTCCGCCATCTTTCAGGGGGTGACCAACAGCTGGCGAGGCAATCCGGCGCAGGCGATTTCCGCTCTGCAACGCTGGACGGCAGAGAACAAACAGCTGAACGACCTCGTGCGCCAGATGACGCAGGAGCACCGCGAGTTTAACAGCAGAATGTCCACCGCCTGGAGCAACCTGTTGAGCGACCAGACCTACGTGAAGGACCCGCAGACAGGCGAAATCTCGCGCGTGTACAAGCAGTCGTGGGAAACGGGCGGCTTCTGGCGCGAGCCTGTTTTCGGGGACGTGCTGCTTGGCGGCGTACGCGAGGGCAGTAAACTGGAGGAACTGCTTAAAACAGAAGGCTGGCGACGGATGCAAGAATCACTGGAGGGATTTCCACAGAAGTAAACCGGTTTGAAGAGGTACTGTGTAGATGAATAACACAGGGCGTGCATTCTGGACAGTATTTTTCAAATCGCTGGGGTTATGCTTCTCCCTGTTGTTTGCCACCACTGGCTTCGCCCAGCAGACGCTGGTGCCCATAGGGCAACTGCCCGGCGACTCCTTCCAGGCGATGGCGGTGCAGGGCAACTACGCCTTAACGACAGGGTACGGTGTCATTCTGGCTACCTACGACCTATCCAGTGCGTATCGTCTTGGCGTGTTGGTAGCCGACAACAGCAACATATTCGGCTATGATGTTGCGTTAGTGGGTAACTACGCCTGTGTGCTGACGGCGCTGGAGGGAGCACCCGGCGGGGCAGGCATTGTGGTGGTGGATGTTTCAGATAAGAACAACCCACGCCGCGTGGGAACCTGCGGTTCGGGTAACAGCTTCGACGGCTTCGTGGTCAACGGCAACGTGGCGCAGACGGAAGAGACGCGCGTTTCGCCGCCGCCGCCGCCCTTCTCCCCGTAAGCGGTTGCTCGCTTCCGCATGATGTGCTATTATTTAGGCGAAGAGAGCGTTCGGAAACCGGGCAGCCACTACGCTTTACAGGGGAGAGGTGGGTTTGACCTATCCCCCCGTCCCCCTTCCCTGCAAAGGAAGGAGGCGTTCGGTATGCGGCTCCTCTTCCCTGCAAAGGAATGGGGTGTTCGATAGGCGGCTCCCCTCTCCTCGTAGGAGAGGGGAGGGAGGAGAGGTTCAGAGGTCCGGGCACTTCGCCTTTCCGAACGCTCTCAGGCGATAGCATCTTCTATCAACGGAGCGAGCAGATGGAACCTTTGATACAGGAACTCTCCTCACCGGGCAGATGTGGGGTGAACCTGCCGACGTGTGATGTACCCGAGCGTCCGGCGGAGGAGTTGCTTGGTGCGGAAAATTTGCGGGATGACCTGCCCCTGCCCGAAGTGAGTGAAGTGGATGTTGTTCGGCATTTTGTACGCCTCTCTCAGCGTAATTATGGCATAGAGATTGGCTTCTATCCGCTGGGTTCGTGCACAATGAAGTATAACCCGCGCGTGCACGAGAAGATTGCCTCCTTGCCGAACTTCGCCCAACTGCATCCTCTGCAACCCGAATCCACCGTGCAGGGCGCGCTGCAGTTGCTGTGGGAGCTGCAGCAGTATCTGGGCGAAATCGCGGGAATGGATGCGGTCACCCTGCAGCCCGCGGCGGGCGCACATGGTGAAATCCTCAGCCTGATGATTTTCAAAGCGTACCACGCCAGCCGGAGCGAGGCGGCGCAACGCAAGGTGGTGCTCGTGCCAGATTCGGCGCACGGCACAAACCCTGCTTCGGCGGCATCCTGCGGATTCACGGTGCGTACCCTGCCCTCCGACGAGCGGGGTTGCATTGACCTGAGGGCGTTGCGCGAGGCGGTAGGACCGGATACCGTCGGGTTGATGCTGACCAACCCTAACACGCTGGGGCTGTTCGAGACGCAGGTGCGTGAGGTGTGCGATGCGGTGCACGAAGCAGGCGGGCTGGTGTACTGCGACGGTGCAAACATGAACGCCCTGCTGGGCATCGCGCGCCCCGGCGATATGGGCTTCGACGCGGTGCACTTCAACCTACATAAGACCTTTTCCACACCGCACGGGGGAGGCGGTCCCGGCGCGGGTGCGATAGCAGTCAAAGCCTTCCTGGAGCCTTTCCTGCCTGTACCGGTAGTCACGCGCCGTAGCGACGGCAGCTTCGCGCTGGAGTACGACCGCCCGCAGAGTATCGGGCGCATTCACTCCTTTTATGGCAACTTTCTGAACGCGGTACGCGCCTACGCCTACATCCGCACGCTTGGGCCCGAGGGGTTACGCGCCGTCGCCGAGCACGCGGTGCTCAACGCCAACTACCTGCGCGTCAGGCTGCAGGACATCTTCCCCCCTGCTTACGACCGGATGTGTATGCATGAGTGTGTGCTCACCGCCCAGCGCTACAAGACGGAGTACGGTGTGCGCGCGCTGGACATCGCCAAACGGCTGATAGACTATGGCTTCCATCCGCCTACCATGTACTTCCCGCTGATTGTGCCTGAGGCGCTGATGATTGAGCCGACGGAGACCGAGAGCGTGGAGACGCTGGACGCTTTCGTGGACGCCTTGCACCGAATTGTTGAAGAGGCGCGCGAGAATCCCGAACTGCTACACGACGCGCCGCACCACACCCCGGTACGCCGGCTGGACGAGGCGAAGGCGGCGAAGGAGCTGTGCGTGTGCTGGCATCCCTAGCAGGTGGCGATGAACACATGGCGGTTGATCCGGGATACCGCGGGCGACGCTGCATGGAACATGGCGGTGGATGAGGCGATTCTGGATGCGGTAATTGCGGGCGAACAGCCTCCCACCGTCCGCTTCTATCGCTGGGCAAAGCCTTCCGTGTCGCTTGGGCGATTTCAGCAGAGAGAGAAGGTGCTCGACCTCGCTCTGTGCCGCGAACGGGGTGTGCAGGCAGTGCAACGGCTGACGGGCGGCAAGGCGGTATTGCACGGCCATGACCTCACCCTGTGCATCGTTGTGCCTCTGCGCTGTTTCGCTCCGGCGCATCGCGTGCTGGATGTGCATCTTCGGCTGGTTCACGCTCTCGCGAGAGGTTTTCGGCATTTGGGCATCGACACACGTCCTGTCTCTCGCACCGACCTCCGCGCCCTGCGCGGTTCGCACGCCGGCTGTTTCGAGCGCGCCCTGCCCGGCGACTTAACTACCACGGAAGGCATCAAGCTGGTTGGCGGTGCACAGTATCGGCGGGCGGAGGTGGTGATGGAGCAGATGAGCATACCTACCGACCCCCTGCCCGACGTGCTAAGAGGTTGTTTGCAGCCGTGGAGCGAGCCTGCACCCTCGCCTTTGCTGGGCATTTCAGAGAGTGAGTTAATGGGTGCACTCGCGGAAGGCTTTGTGAGCGAATTCGGCGTGGAGTGGCGAGATGCCCCCCTGAGCGGCGCCGAGGTCGCCCGTGCGCAGCGTCTGGTGGAAAGGTATCGTTGATAGATGGAACCTGACCCCTCGTGCCCTTTACAAGGGAAAAGGGCGCGCTGCGAAGCACCCCTCTCCTCGCGGGAGAGGGGTTGGGGAAAAGAGCTTGCAAGACAATTCGCGCTCTTTACCGAACGGCTGCGAATTTGGGCTGTGACTTCGGCGAAGCGAGCACGACGGTCTGCTTCTTCACCGCAAACGGTCCCATCTCGATATCGGGGACCAGCGTTAGCGGATAATCGGCGTTCTTTGGCACTCTCACCGAGAGTGTGCAGGTAAAGCCTCAGCCGTAGTGGAATGTCTCCACCTTCACCGTTTTGCCGTTGCGGTCAACGATGCGCAGGGTAGGAGGCGATGGCAAGTTGTCGTTCTTCGCCAGCGAAGACACCTGCTGGGTCCGGCTACCTGCGTACAGCGCCAGCGAGATGTTCAGCGTATCGCCCTGCCTCGTGCCAAAGCCCAGTGTTGCGGTCAACTGCTTCGGCAGGGAGAATCTGTTTTCCCCTGCGCTCACCTTCAGCGGAAGAGGGTCCATGGGCGTTATCTCCACCTGCCACTGATTGCCCTTGCTATCGCGCGTGCCAAAGCGATAGGCAAGCACGGAGTACTCGTCGGTGGGTAGTTGCAGGCGTCCGTCGGTGGTGCTGGCTTCCCAATAGCCAACCTCTTTGCCAACCGCCGTCAGGTGCACCTGCGGGTAGTCCGCGAGTACCGTGCCTGTGCTGATTTCCGACGGCTCGAACTCGCAAGCGGAGCCATCGGGAGCGAAAGTCAGTCGGTAGGTACGGTCGCCGAGTTTGTGGTAGCGTGGCAGAGGGCGTTGCTCCCTGTCCGGCAGGAAAACGCACTTATCTCCCTCCCAGCGGCTTTTGGCAGGGGTATCGAACGCGCCGTCCGCGTTAGCGTCCAGCAGGGCTAGCTTGACCGCTTCGCCGTTCACCTCACCTTCAAACAGGCGGTAGTCCTCGCAACGCAGGTATACACTCGACGAGCCAATCTCGTCGTGGATCAGACTGAAGTAGCGCGAAACCGGAACGCCATTCAGGGGAACAGCGAGGCGGAAGGGTCCATAGCAGGTGCCGAAATACCAGGTGGGGTCGGCGGAGCCTCGCAGAACCTCATCGTCTGTCAGGTCGCTGTTGCGGTTGGCGTCGATGACCGCGCGCGTGCTCGCCGGATCCATCACCAGATGCCATTCCTGAGGGGGCTTACCCAGCTTCAGCACGCCGTATCGGCAGGATGCGTTTGCCCATGCAGGCAGTTTGACCCCCTTCGGCGGCTGACTGCGCAATTGCACGGTGTGAGTGGGCGAGATGAAACGGATTGCCTCGTCGCCGGCTGACTGCAAGAAGCGTACCTGACCCGGAAGACGTATACTCTCCTCCTGTGCTGTCGCCAGCGCGAGAGCCGCTATGCATATCGCGATAACCACAGGTATTGTGTGTCGCACTGCGATCAAACCTCCTTCCATGCTATGGTAGTGCCCCAACGAGTTTGGGCAACTCGTCTGCTGTGATGCCATGCCTCTGCGGTTTACCATCCTGCCCGATAAGCACCACGTAAGGCAGGCTGGGCACAATGTACGGCAGTACGGGCGCTATCGGTCTGGCTGCACCTCTCTTCCAGTACCCGGCTGGAACATCCAGTCCGATTTGCTGGCAGTAGCGTTCTGCCTCCTGCCTGCTGGTCGTGTCGAGCACCACCGCCATCTGCCAGCTCTCGCGCAACTGCCGTCTGACGGTTTGCAACAGCAGCTCACTCTGCGGTAGGTAAGGAGTGGTGATAACCAGAAGGGTGTTTCTGCCCTGCCACTGTACCGGCTGTAGCCATTCCACACTCCGGAGCAGTTTCTCTACATTCGGTGTAGCGGGTTCCCTGCCGCCCTCCCATGGCGGGCGAGCGGAGCTGATGGTCAATATCAGGTCGCGTGAAGGTTTGACGCTGAGTGGCCTCCACGGCAGGTTCTGCACGCGCGGTATCAGTAGCAACGAGGAGGGCATACCCTTCAGCGTGAACCTTCCCCCGTCGTCTGTGGTAACACTGCCTAGAGGAATCTCCCGCATCGGCACGCGGTGTTGCTGATAGTTCCGTGAGGTACGGCTGTCGGGAAACTGGTATTGCAGGGCGAGGCGCGCTTTCGCCACCGGTTCACCGTACTCGTCCACCAGCACGCCGGCGTACTCTCCGCTTGCACTCTTCAGGCGTATCGTGGCTATCTGCCCTTTGCTGACGATGGCAGCTGACGGCTCGTAGCCCTTCGCGGTGACGATAGCCCAGCACTTGCCTTCCGGCACTATCGGGAGCGCGAACCTGCCTGCCTTATCGGTGCTGGTGGATAGCGGGGTCAGAAACTCCATCCATGTTCTCTGGGTGCTTCCGTCGGGGATCTGGTATACCGATTCCCGTCCGAACATCAGGCTGACCTTCGCGCCGACAACCGGCTTGCCGGAGGCATCCAGCACCAGCCCGGTCGCTCTGGGCAAGGGGTGCAGACGCACCAGTTTGGGCGGGTTCTGCGCGCTGAGGTTACGCAGCACGGCACCCTCCTGCGTACCTGCATCCAGAATGATGAGCCGGTCAACCCTCTCCCTGCCCAGCATACTCAACTCGATGGTCAGAGTGTCGCCCTCTATACGATAGGGGCGCCACCTGCTCTGACCGTCCTCGATGTCCTCAAACATCACGGCGCCGAACTGCGTCCAGATATTCTTCGGTATCTGGTTGCGCGAGGTGCGTACTCGCATCTTCACCCGTTGCGTTCGCACCCTGCGTGAGGTGGTCACGTTCAGTACCACCGGTTGAAAAACGGCGACTTTGCCCTTCTGTACGCTCAGCCTGTACGCGCTGCGCGAGCTGTAGTAGATGTCCTCCGAAGCGGGTCCTGAGGCGTTCAGGCGGTACTCGCCGTCCGGTAGGGGGAGGGTCAGCTGTCCTCTGGCATCGGTGAAATAGGGCATAAAGTATGGAGAGGTTTGGTCTGCAGAGGGCACAATCTCTACCCCGCAGAAAGGCACCGGCTTTCCTTTCTCGTCGCGTACTTCGACCGTGACAACCGGTTCTGTGTACACCTTGATAGCGCCGAGGTCGGTGGTTGTGCCCG
>BEHS01000029.1 GCA_002898895.1 bacterium HR16
CAGCAGCATCTGCTGCAGGGCAGTGATGTGCTGTTTCAGCTCGGAGGGAGTAATCCCTTCGCGGACGCACAATGCCGCCGCGGTGCCAACCGCCTGCCCCATAACACTGCAGGTTCCCATCACGCGCGTGCTGCCAAAGGCGACATGCGTCGCGGAGATATTGCGCCCGGCGAAGAAGAGATTGCGAATATTACGGGAGTACAGGCATCTCAGCGGGATGTTATACAGGGGAACATGTATCTGCTGCGCGGGAGGCTCTTTGCTCAAAATACCTTCCGGTGGGTGAAGGTCTATGGGCCACCCCCCATACGCAACGCCGTCCTCAAACACCTCCCCTTGCTCGATGTCGCGCTGGTTCAGGATGTACTCGCCGACGAACCGCCGGCTTTCGCGCTTCCCCGGCAGGAAGCCGAGCCACTCCAGCGCCCAGTTCGCGCTTTGCGGATGATGTCCGCTGTTCTTGATATGGTCCCACACGCCGAGAGCAAACGCCAGCAGCTGGTCGCGGATGCGGTCGCCATCGGTGATGGTGTCTAACTCGCCTCCGTACTCCACCCACCAGTATCCGTACTCCCATGAGTTGTGGCTTCGATGTGGCAGGTGCTGACACGAGGGAAAGCGCATCGCCCATTCCGGCGCCTCAAAAGGTATCGGACGGTCATGCTTGCGCGTAATGAACAGAATGGTGCTGCCAAGCCGCTTATCGTCCGGCTTCGGGGGCGCGAGCGACTCGTCGAACTCTTCCCTGCCTTCTCTGCCCGTGCGGAACAGTGCGCCCGCTTCCACTCCCAATCGTCCGTCGCCGGAGCTATCTACGAACATTTTCGCGGAGAGAACGTATTCCGTCTCGGTAAGGGGGCAGGAAGCCAGTACAGAGGCGATGCGTTCGGGGGAGGACATCCTGACGCCATGACAGTGCGTGTTCAGAAGCAGTGTGATGTTCGGCTCACGACGCACCTTGTCGTACAGCAACAGGTCCCACATGCTGGCGCTGCGCTGGGGGTTGTGCACTGCGTCCTCCAAGCGCAGCTCTTCCAAAATACCCGTTTCCCGCGCGTCGGTATCCTTACGACCACCGCTGCAATCCGCGCCGCAGATATGCATACGTATCTCGCTGGAAGAGTTGCCGCCGAGCACAGGGCGGTCGTGTACGAGAATGACATGTGCACCACACCGGGCGGCGGCAAGAGCTGCGCACACTCCGGCCATGCCGCCGCCAACAATGACGATATCGGTTTGCATGCGCTTCGTTTTCATGCTTCGGGTTTCTGCTATTTCTCCAGCCATGGGGCAGGGAAGTGGCTGTGCACTGCTACGCGCTCCCCCGTTTCTGCCGATTTCTGCGCAGCGAGCATTACCTCCAGCACATGAAAGGCGTGCTCGGCACTCATCAGAGGCTTTTCACCGATGGCAAGACATCGCGCCAGATAGGAACCTCCCTGATTCCAGTTGTAGCCCTTCTGGTCTTCGCAAACCACCTTCCACGCGCCGGCTTCGGTATCCCACACCTCCACGCCTTTGGGGTGCCAGTCCCACCCCAGCATATTGATGCTCCCTTTTGTGCCGACCAGCTCGATAGTGCGTTCCTCATGGTAGGGACCGTACACGAAGCCGGTCATTACGCAGGAGAAGACGCTGTTTCCATGGTCCATAAGCACGATGGTGTTATCATCGGCTTCTACTTTCACGTGCTGTCCTTCCACAAACCGTTCGGGGATGGCAGTTCCCATCAGCGAGATGACACTTTTGGCGGGACCGAGCAACCCGGTCAGCGTAGTGATATTATAGACGCCCAAGTCAAACAGGCAGCCACCACCTTTCTGATAGAACCAGGGTCCCCAGCCGGGTCCTCCGTGCCCATACCATGCGCGAGCTACATACACGTCGCCGACAGCCTTTTCCGCCAGCAGTTTCGCCATGCACTGGAACGCCGGGCTGGTAACCACCGTTGGCGCGCCCCAGAGGTAAACGCCGTGTTGTCGGGCAGTTTCTATCAGTGTGCGCCCTTCCTCCAGCGTGGTGGCAAACGGCTTCTCGCACAATACATGCTTACCCGCTTGCAACGCCTTCAAATTTATCGAGTAGTGTTGCTGCATGGACGTGAGGTTAATAAGCATGTCGAACTCACAGTGGCTGAGCAGGTCCTCCACGTCGGTATACACCTGCGGTACACCGAATTGCTCGGCGCGTTCGCGAGCACGCTCTTCTTTCACATCGCATACCGCAACAACCTGTGCATGTTTGCTGGTTTTCAAGTCGTTCAGATAATGGCGGCTTACACTGCCACATCCTGCGATGGCTATTCGAATTATGGACATACACAACCTCCCGGTATTGGCAGTTTGTTAGACTCTCAACCCGATGTGTCTTTGGCTGAGGGGGGTGAGCCTCCTTGTGCGCCGAACAGCTTTCTCCAACCTCCAGGCGCGTACGGCTCGACAGGGACGCCGCTTCTCCATAAGTTTTCCCTTTGCACGCAAAGAAACCCTCTTGTCACAGGGTGGGGTTTTGTGTTAATCTCTAGCACCACAGAAACAATGTGAAATGAAGACAGACTGCAAGAGGTGGCGAAGGTGGCACTTGTCGAAACCCATCATCTGACCAAACAGTACGGTAATCTGGTAGCGGTGAATAATCTGAACCTGCGCCTGGAGGAGGGGGATATTCTGGGCTTCATTGGACCCAACGGTGCAGGGAAGACCACGACCATTCGGATACTTGCCACCTTGCTGGAACCGACGAGCGGTACCGCTACCATCGCAGGGCACGACGTAGTGAAGGAGCCGGAGGCGGTGCGACGGATTATCGGCTACATGCCTGACTTTTTTGGCGTGTACGATGATGTGAAGGTCTGGGAGTATCTGGACTTTTTCGCGTGCGCCTACCGCGTGCCCCGTTCCGAGCGGGAAAAGCTGATAGATGATGTGCTTGCGCTCACCGACCTCTCGCATAAGAAGAACGACTACGTGGAGGCGCTCTCGCGCGGAATGAAGCAGAGATTATGCCTCGCCAAGACCCTGTTGCACAATCCGCAGGTGCTGTTACTGGACGAGCCTGCGTCGGGTTTGGACCCGCGCGCCCGCATCGAGATTAAAGAGTTGCTGAAAGAGCTGCAGAACATGGGTAAGACCATTCTTATCTCCTCGCACATTCTGCCCGAGCTGGCGGACATCTGCAACAAGATTGCCATCATTGAGCGAGGTGAACTGCTCATCAGCGGTGAGATTAACACTATCATGCGCCAGCTGACTGGTTCCCATGTGCTGGAGATAAAGGTCGCCGATGATGAGGACGCAGCGGTGCAGGTGCTACAAAACCAGCTGGAGGACATTCGCGAAGTCCGGGTAGAGGACGGGGTCATTCGAGCTCATTACGTTGGTCCTCCGGGTGAACACTATCGCGTGGTGTGGGCATTAGCCGAAAAGCGGGTAAAGGTGCTCTCCTTCGCCGAGCAGCCTACCGACCTGGAAGATATCTTCATGCGCGTCACACAAGGGGCGGTACAGTAATGATAGAGCGACTGGAGAACCCGGTTTTCCGACAGTCCTCGCGTCAAAGGATGCGTGGTGCGCGCACGTATGGCTGTCTGTTGGCTTACTTGCTGGTGCTGGGGCTGGTGGTTATTATCTCGTACGACCAGTTTGTAGCGCACGGAGTACAGCGCACCACCACCGGTCTGGCGCAAACGTTGTTCGAGACGCTGGTCGCGACTCAATGGTTTCTGGTGGCGTTTATCACACCTGCCCTTACTACCAGCGCGATCACGATGGAGCGCGAGCAACGCACGTATGACTTACTGATTATGACGCCGCTTTCCCGTTTTACCATCGTGTGGGGCAAGTTCGCTTCCGCAGTGGCTTTTATTGTGGTGATGATTCTGTGCGGGATGCCGCTGGTGGCGGTGTTGTTCCTGATGGGTGGTGTGGATACCGGCTTGATGATAGCCCTGTATCTGGGTATGCTCGCCACGGGGGTGCTTCTGGCATCATACGGCTTGATGATGAGCGCGATATGTGCGACTTCCACTCTGGCAAACCTGCTCACTTACGGCAGTCTGGCAGTCGGGTACTTTGTGGGTGCTGTTGCCGGGACGGCTTTTACGCTCAGTCGGGTGTTCGGGGGCGGCTCTTTCAACATATTATGGCTGGGCTCTGGTTTAACCCCCTGGCAGATGTGGACGTTCAGTGTGCTGGCATTGTTGCTTGTCTCCTGGCTCTTTTTGCAGGTAGCCAGTAACTATTTACTTGCCGACCCCCGTGTGGGAGCGTGGAAGACTCGCGCGCTGTTGGCTGCGTTGTATCTGCTTGTTCTTGTTGCCACCGTCCTCGACGCGCAGGCGACAACACGCGCTTCTGCCTCCGCCAATTATCTGGGTGGGGTGCTCGCGTTCATGTGGGTGACCGTGGTTCCCGCATTGTTCACAGGGGTTCCTTACCAGGACAGGAAGTGGTATGAGTGGCTACGCCCGGGTAGCCTGCGGGTAGGCACGGTTCAGAGCGCATTGCCCTTTATGTGTCTCATCGTGCTCATGGCTATCGTTGCAGACCGTTTCATGCCCGCATTGTTGCGTACACAACCGCTGGTCTGGGTATATGTGATGGGCTACTTCTGCTGGGTTTGGTCGTTGGGCTGCCTGTTGTCGTTTGCCATCCGAAATCGCTGGGGCGCGTTATTTGCGTTGATTGGTTTTCTGGCGGTGTTTGTGCAGCTCATCTACACGGTCAGCATGGCGGATTTCGGCAAAGGGAGGCTACAGTGGCTCGAATCGCTGGTAAACATAGCGTTGCCGGTTGCCCTATGGGAGGCCAGTGGTAAAATGGACTACCGAGTATGGGTTGTGTTGTATCCGCTGATGACTACGGCGAGCCTCCTGCTGACCGGCTGGCTTCGCAGAGTTCGGAAGAGCGCGGTTACGGAGAATTCATGATGCAGTGGCTGGAGCTGCAGATAGTGGTTTCCCCGGATTCTCACGAAGCAGTGGCGGAAATCTGTCGTCAAGCAGGGGCGCAGGGTGTTCGGCTGGAAGAGGACAGGGTGATTACCGGCTTGCCCGTAACCGGACAACTGGAGGAGCGCAGGCAGTTTCTCAATGCGCAGCTATCGCGCCTGTCGGAGTGGGGACTTCCCCCGGTGCAGCGTATCGAAGAGGTGATAAGGGATGAGTCCGAGTGGGCAGAGGCATGGAAGCAATTCTTTCACGTGCTACGGGTAGGCGAACGTGTGGTGATTAAGCCGTCGTGGGAGGATTACACTCCGCAGGAAGGGGATGTAGTGGTGGAGCTGGACCCCGGCATGGCTTTCGGCACGGGGCAGCACCACTCCACGCAATTATGTTTAGAGTTCCTGGAAAATCTGGTACAACCCGGCATGACGGTGGCGGATGTTGGCACGGGTTCGGGTATACTGGCAATTGCAGCGGCAAAGCTGGGAGCCGGCGTGGTGTGGGCAGGTGACAACGACCCGGTGGCGGTGTTGACGGCTCAGCGAAATGTTGCTCGCAACGGTGTGGGGCAGGTGGTGTCGGTACATCTGGCGGAGGGATGCGAGGGTGCACCGGAGTGCGACCTGCTGGTCTCGAACATCACTGCTGAAGTTATCAAGTCCCTCCTGCCCGACTTTATGCGGTGTGTGCGGCGAGGGGGATGGCTGATAGTTGGCGGAATAGTGCAGGAGCGGTGTGAGCACATTCGCGCTATCCTGTCGCAACCGCCCTGGCAGAACATGCAGTATCGACATCGCGGCGAGTGGTG
Organism: bacterium HR16; assembly: GCA_002898895.1. Lineage (GTDB taxonomy): Bacteria > Armatimonadota > HRBIN16 > HRBIN16 > HRBIN16 > HRBIN16. Next base: position 5,751 of record BEHS01000029.1, read on the forward strand.
CGCATTCGCCGTGCAGAGAGGTTAGAGCGTGTCCAAGCATCGCTTTTTCGTCTCGCCTGAACAGTTCTCAGATGGTATCGTGCACATTACGGGGGAGGATGCCCGCCAGATTCGCGTGGTGCTTCGTCTACAACCCGGCGACGAGATTGGTGTGCTGGACGGCTCGGGCAAAGAGTATCGCTGTGTGCTGGAATCGGTGCGTAAAGAGGAGGCTATCGCGCGTATAGGTGAGCAGAAGCTTCCGGAGGTGGAGCCGAAGACGCACATCACGGTGGTACAATCGTTGGCGAAGGGCGAGAAGGTAGAGCGGGTAATTCAGCACGGCACGGAGATAGGGGTTTCTCGCTTTGTGCTGGTGCAGACCGAGCGGAGTGTGGTGCAGCTGAACGGAGAGCGCGAGAGGGCGCGCGTAGAGCGGTGGCGGCGAATCGCGAAGGAGGCAGCAGAACAGGCGCATCGGGCGATAGTGCCGGCGATAGAGGGGGTTACCTCACTCCGGCGCGCGCTGGAAATGATGAGCGACGCAAGCATTTTGACACTCCATCCCGACGGCAACACGCTGCCTCTGGTAGAATGGATACGACGCAGACCGTCGTCGCAACGGGTTGCCGTTATCGTCGGTCCCGAAGGCGGACTGACGGATGAAGAGGTAGACCTCTGCGTAAGGTATGGCGCAGTGTCTGTTTCGCTGATGCCTCGTATTTTGCGCACGGAGACGGCGGCACTGGTAGCAGTAAGCCAGATACTGTTTGTCACGGAGCATCTTGTTAGCACAGGTTTCGTTGAACAAGGTTTTACATAAGAGTAGACCATCCAGAAGGAGGATACTATGCAAAATTTGGGAGTGAACCCCAGCCGGTATGGACTGGAGATGCACGGGATTAAGGATGCAAGGGTAGCGCTGTGGAATCTCGGCACTGCCCAGCTGATAGAGTATAGCCTAAGCCAGCAGGAAGGTGTGCTGGCATCAGGAGGTGCGCTGGTGGTGCGCACCGGGCAGCACACCGGGCGTTCGCCGCAGGACAAATTCGTCGTTCGCGACCCCAACGTTGCCGACAAAATCTGGTGGGGGTCGGTAAACCAGCCGTTTGAGCCGGAGAAGTTCGATGCGCTTTACAAGCGGGTGCTGGCGTACCTGCAGGACAAACGCCTGTTTGTGCAGGACTGCTTCGTGGGAGCGGACGAGCGTTATCGCATCCCGATTCGTGTGGTGACGCAGTATGCGTGGCACAACCTGTTTGCCCGCCAGCTGTTTGTTCGCCCCGACTGGACAAAAACCGGTGAGCACAAACCGGAGTTCGTTATCGTGTCCGCGCCCGGTTTTCACTCGGACCCGGAGACAGACGGCACGCGGTCGGGAGCATTCATCATCGTCAACTTCACCAGACGAATCATCCTCATCGGCGGCACCGAGTATGCCGGTGAGATGAAGAAGTCTATCTTTACGATTATGAACTACCTGTTGCCCGAACAGGGCATACTGTCTATGCACTGTGCGGCGAACATGGGACCGGGAGGCGATGTGGCGCTGTTCTTCGGGCTGAGCGGCACCGGCAAGACCTCCCTTTCTGCGGACCCTGAGCGACGCCTTATCGGCGACGATGAGCACGGCTGGAGTGATGATGGTGTCTTCAACTTCGAGGGCGGATGCTATGCCAAATGTATTCGTCTCTCGAAAGAGAACGAACCACAAATCTGGAACGCCATCCGCTTCGGCGCGGTGCTCGAAAACGTGGCAATCGATATGCAAACACGCTTGCTGGATTTCAACGATGCCAGCCTCACCGAAAACACCCGCGCGGCGTACCCGCTGAGTTTCATCGAGAACGCGGTCATCCCCAGCGTAGCAGGGCATCCGAAGAACGTGTTCTTCCTGACCTGTGATGCCTTCGGCGTGTTGCCTCCCATTGCCCGCCTCACCGAAGAGCAGGCGATGGAACAGTTCCTGCTGGGCTATACCGCGAAGGTAGCGGGTACCGAAACCGGCGTCACCGAACCGCAGGCAACCTTCAGCACCTGCTTTGGCGCTCCCTTCCTGCCGTTACCGCCAAGGACCTATGCCAACCTGTTAGGCGACCGCCTGCACAAACACAAAGCACAGGTGTGGCTGGTGAATACCGGCTGGACAGGCGGTCCGTATGGTATCGGGCACCGAATCAGTATCCCGTATACACGAGCGATGGTGCGCGCCGCGTTAAAGGGTGAACTGGATGACGTAGAGTACCGCCTGGACCCCGTATTCGGTTTGCGCGTGCCGACGGTGTGCCCGGGTGTCCCTCCCGAGATACTGGACCCGCGCCAGACATGGCAAAACAAAGAGGCGTATGACGAACAGGCTCGCAAGCTGAAAGCCATGTGGGACGAGCAGATAAAGAAGATATAAACAACGGGGCAGCCTCTGCGGTTGCCCCGGCAAAGGAACACCTTCGGACATGCCGAAGTGGAGAATACCGCAGGAGGAAATTGGAGGGTCGCGCTCCGTCGCAATCAAAACCCAGTCTCTGGAGGGAATGATGAACAAACTGTTTCCGGGATGTGCTGCTTTGTGGTTGTCCTTCGCCATCTTCGCGCCCTCGGTGTGGTCCGCTTCCCCTTCGCTGCTGCGCAACGGCGGCTTCGAGACAGATGCAGGCTGGAGTATGGCAAGCGGCGCCTCGTACGACCTCCATCATAAGCGCAGTGGACGGCGGAGCCTGCGTGTGGACAGCACGCAGAGCGTGCAGGTGGAACAGATTATCTATGCCGTGGTACCCGGCGAAAAGCTGGCGGTGTGCGGCTGGGTGGCAACGCAGGATGTGGTTCCTGCTTCGGGAGCCGGGTATGCCTTTATGGCAATCTATCAATACGATGCTGCCGGGCGCATGGTGGAAGCGCACGACTTTGCGCAATACACCGGCACTCGCACATGGACGTATGCAGAGTACGTGTTCATCGTGAACCCGCAGACGGAATATGTTGCCGTGCGCGTGGGTATCTATAACGCAAGCGGAACCGCATGGTTCGATGACCTCAATCTGGTGAAGGGGGAAAGGGCAATGGAATGGGTGGAACCTGCAGGTACCTCGCGGCGGACAGACTATCGCGCGGCGATACTGCATGAACCGGCGCTACCGGTAAAAGGGACGCGCACGCCGGTAGAAACTTTTCAGCACGCCCTCGAGGCGGAGGGCATCCCGCTGACTCCGTTGAGCGCATCTCAGCTCGCCGACCCTGCCGCATTCAACGCCGAAAAGTTTGACCTGCTTATCGTGCCAACGGGCGCGTCGTTTCCGGTGGAGGCAAGGAAATCCCTGCAGGCGTTTTTGATGCAGGGGGGCGACCTGCTGTGTACCGGCGGGTATGCGTTCGACCATCTGTTGATGAAACGAGACGGCAAATGGGTATCTTATGCAGAGTTTATCCGACAGCAGATGGAACGGGCACGGGACCCCCGTTTTGCACTGGTGCCCAACGGCGGCTTCGAAGAGGGAGGAACAGGTTGGGAAGCGGACGTGCGTGAGCAATGCCGTATCGTCACCGAAAACCCTGCTGCGGGAGAACGCTGTGCTAGGGTGACAGCGAACAGCGTGCAATCAGGAGCACGCTTCAGCTACACATTGCCTGTGGAGCCGGGTGGTGTTTACCTGGTTGGGGCGTCGATGCGCACCGAGAGCGTGCAGGGAACGGGCTTCGCCTTTCTGGCGGTGTACCAGTACGACCGTGAGGGCAAGCTGGTGACCTTCAAAGATTTCGCGCAGGTGCGCGGCACACAGCACTGGAAACGCTACGAAGAGCGGTTTGAAATCGCGCCGAACGCGGCGAAAGTGGTGTTTCATGCCGGGCTGTACCTCGCTACGGGCGCGATGTGGTTCGATGAGGTGACCTGCGCGCCGGTTCCTCGCGAGGAGCGTATCAACGCCCATTACGGTAAACCCGAGGACGGACTGGTGATTACCCCGACACAGCTTACCCTCTTCAGTCCTGACCAGCCGATAGCGGGCAAGCAGCTGGTGTCCGCGCCGTGGATTGGGGGGAACTGGCGTTCCGACGGTGAGGTGATGGGTTACGAAGCCACTGCCCAGCTCCGTCAAAATGCGCGGTGGCTGCCGCTGGTGATGGTGCAGGATGAGTACGGGCGTTTTGCCGGAGTAGCAGGCGCGCTGGTGCGCCATTTCGCCGGAGCATTTACCGACTCCACCTGGGCGATTTTCGGTGTAGCCAATCGCGACATCTTCGCAGGCGCGCAGGGGCAGACGCTGCTCCGGCGAACGGTGCGGTTACTGCGGGCAGGTGTGTTCGCCGAGCTCCTGCGAAGCGATTACGCCAGCTACCAGCGCGGTGAGAGCGTGCGGATGCATCTGGAGGTACGTAATGCTTCTTTGCGCCCGCAGACGGTGGACGCTATCTGGCGTTTGTTGTCGCCGGAGGGGGCATCTCTGCAGCAGCAACAGAGCAGACTGGAGATACCTCCCAAAGGGGAGACGAGCGCAGAGTGGACGTGGACAATTCCACAAAACGCCCCCGATTTCGTGGTGATACAGGTGGACATTCGGCAGGGCGACCTCACACTGGACCGCGTGGAAAGCGGCTTCTGCGTGAAAGACGAAGGGGTGTTGCGAAACGGAGTGCGCATTGCCTATCGCGATAATGCCTTCACCCTGACCTATCCTGACGGCTCCTCTCGGCGAGTGCTCATGCTGGGCACGGATACGTACGGCAACTGGTTCTGGTCACGCAGTCATAGCGCGCTCACCTGGCTGCGCGAAATCGGTCTGATGCGTGACTATGGGCTTCACACCTTCGAGAACCTGCAGTTTCATCCGCAAGGCTATCGGTTCACCGAAGCACAGTGGCGACAGCTGGACGCGGTGGTGCAGTTGTCGCAACGTTTTGGACTGCCCTATATGGCGGGATTGCTGATAGGGCAGGATGTGGTGGTAGATGATGAGACGCTGAAGCAGCAGGCGGAGATGTGCCGACAGTTCGCCGCGCGATACAAGCACGTGCCCGGGTTGATTTACTATCTCAACGGCGATTTTCAACTCAACCTGAAAGACACCCCGGACATCCGTCGCTTGTGGAACGAGTTCCTTCGCCAGCGTTACGGCAACGATGAGGCGTTGCGCAGGGCATGGGCGCCCCATGTTCCCGAGGCGAAGCTTGGCGAGATACCGGTGCAGAATGCCGTTTCGGGTAGCTGGTACGAGGTGCGAACGCGCGACGTGCGCGAATTTCAGACGTTCCTCATGAGGCGGTGGATCGGTGCGCTCTGTGAAGCGATTCGTTCCGAAGACACCGAACACCCTATCACCAGCGAATACTACCAGCGTCCTTTCAACGGCATCGACCTGCGCCTGTCTATCGACGGGATGGACGCCTCGAACATCGGCTATTTCAACCCGCCACAGCAAGACCTTGCTCTGCTCATGGCGACCATCAAGTGGAACGACATGCGCTTCGCGGGTAAAACGGTGAATCTGGGCGAGTTCGGGGTCAAGACGCATGACGCCTGGAAGCCCGAATTGGGTGGAACACACTATCACATCCAGCGCACCGAATGGCAGCAGAGACAGCTCTTCTGGTGGGTACTGCACGCCGCGCTGGCTCTGGACGTGACCAAGATTCAAAACTGGTGCTGGACAGATGACCCAGATAGCGTGTTCCCCTGGGGCATCGCGTGGAACAACCCCTTGCGCCCGAAGCCTGTTTTGAAACTCTACCGCAACCTGCGTCTCTTTTCCGACAGGGTGCCTCGTGAGTACCAAAGGTCGGATGTGGTGCTGGTGCTTCCCGATAACTGGCGTCTGGGTGCGCCGGAAGGACTGGCACATACTGCGCTGATGAACGCGATAGAGTGCTTGCTGGCAACAGGCGTGCCCTTCGACGTGGCAAACGAGGCGGATTTGCCCGCGCTGACCAAGAATCCCCCGCAGGCGGTGCTGATGCCTCTGGCGTACGCTCTATCGGACGCTTCGGCAACCGCCCTATCCGCGCTGGCAGAGTCGGGGTGCCGGGTATATCTCTCCGGCGACCCTTCCACCGACCCGCCGGGCAAGCGCAGCGCTTCCCGACTGGAAAAGCTGTGTGGGGTGCGTCTGGTAGAAGCGCTGGAACACCCTTCAGGCTTGCCAATGCCGGTAGTGGAAGCGGCTGGTGCGGAATCGCTGTCTCTATCCGAGAGCACGCTGGTGTACCGCTACCGCGTGGGGAAGGGTACGGTGTTCTACACGCCGACCCCATGGGAGACACTGCCCGGCAAAGACATCTTCGGGCAGGACGTGTCTGCTACCGCCGACCGCAAGGTCAATTTGTATCCGGACATCCTGCAGACGATGGGCTTGAAGCCGCCTGTGGTGCTGGAAGCTGCGGAGGGGGTGTGGCGGGCAGCTGTGTCCGGCAGTAACACCCTTCGGCTGGTTTCGCTCTTCCCGCGCCAGGTTCAGCAGCCGACAGCAAACGTCGCCTTACGAATTGGCGAGCATCGGCTGGAGATGGAGGCTCGAAACGACTTGCCCTGTGCGGTGCTGATGGACGGTGCAGCACAGCCTGTGGCGGCGTCCGGCGGGGGCAGGTTGCGCATCGATGGCACACAGGTGGCTACCGGTGAGGGCGCGTGGATGCTGGTGAGCCTGGATGATAAGCCGCTCTCGCGCTCGGAAACGCTGGCAATGACCACGATGGACGGCGGCAAACTGCAGTGGCGAAGCGACGTGCAGGGTCTGTCGGCATGGATTGTGGAGTGGCACGATGGTGTGGCGCGGTCGGTAACAGGGGTGCCTCTACAGAGAACAGCGGAGGGATGGGTGCTTGCGTGCCCTTCGTGTGAGCTGGTGGTCGTGTGCCGGAAAGAGGCACTGCCTGCCGTTCTGGAAAAGATTTCCTTTACGAAACCTTAAAACCTCGTTAACACTGAGGGGGTAAGATGATGTTGAAAGGTCGCCTTAGAAACGCGGAACACAACACGCACCTGAGGCGCCCCGTAATCCCCCGGCTTCGGCGGCGGTTGGCGAAACTGCCGCCTTTTTCTTTCATCGCCCGCAAAAACCGGTAATAGACTTCTGGCGGTTTTGTGACCAGAATGATATACTGAGAGTGGAAAGGTAGCGTGTAGAGGGGGCGGTGATTATGGTTCGTATCAGCGAGGACCTGCGTCTGGTTGACCAGCGTGTTACCGAATCCATCCTGCGTCTGCGAAGTATCGAAGAGATACAGAGGAGAGAACGAACGCGCGCCGTGCTCCCCGTGATAACCATCTCCCGCCAGATAGGAACCGGTGGCTCGGAGGTGGCGCAAAAACTGGTGGAAAGGCTCGGCCCGCCGTGGCAGATATGGGACCAGCAGCTTATCGACGCCATCGCCAATCACGCAGAAGTGCGCAAGGAGATGGTGCAGTCGCTGGACGAGCAGGCTCAAGATGAGATTGCGACGGTGGTTAAATCCTTGCTGGGGGTCGGGGTTATAGAAAGCCCGAGCTACCATAAGCATCTGGTGGAAGTGCTACTGACCATCGAACGGGCAGGGTTTGCCATCATTCTCGGACGGGGAGCGAACTTCTTGTTGCCTCATGCCCTGCGCGTGCGCCTGAAGGCGTCTATGCCGGTGCGCATTGAGCGCGTGATGAAACAGATGAACTTGACGCGCGAGCAGGCAGAACGCGCGATCCGCGACTCCGACAGGCAACGCGCTGCGTTCGTTAAGCAGATGTTCGGTCGACAAATCGACGAAGAAGGGAGCTACGACCTGGTTATCTATACCGATGACCTCTCGCCGGAGGGAGTAGCACGTATTATCCACACTGCTGTGCTGGTTAAGTACCCTGATCTGGAGAAGCCGTCGTCGGTGTACGCGCTGGTGCAGAAGCGCTAGCGCGCAGGTCAAGCAGGGTAACTTCCGGCGGGCAAAACAGACGCGCTTTGAAGAGGGGAGCACCCACCGTTGCTACGCCCGGAGAGATGACAACGTAAGGCTGGGGCAGTGAGCGATTCAGACGGCGTGCGATCAGTTCGGGGGGGAGAACGCAATCGCCAGCCCACCGCCCAAGGCGTGTGTGACTCCACAAAGCCCCCCATCCCGGAATCCGTATCTGCCCACAATGCGTGTGTCCGCACAGGATGAGGTCGAATCGCGCGGCGAGAGGATGTCGCACAATATCGGGGGAGTGTGCCAGCAGCAGGTGCAGGTCTGCGCAGCGTGAGGAGGGAGCGATTTGCGCCAGGTCGTCGTGCCCGGAGTGCGGATCGTCTGCTCCGGCGAGCCAGATAGTGGCGTTACCATATCTGAGGGTTGTGGTTTGGTTGGTAAGCACATGTACTCCCGCATCTGTCAGCACTCGTTCCAGAGCGTCATGGTGAGAGAGCTTCTCGGGTTTATGCTCGGCGTTGCCCCACACGGCGTACGCACCTAGAGAGGCTTGAAGGTGCGAAATCACCTCCCGCAGCGGCTGGATACCGCTGTCCGAGTCCACCAGGTCTCCGGTGAGAACCGCTATGTCCGCGGATACCTGCGAGAGCAACCGGATAAGTTTACGCTCCAGCAAGCCCATCTTACGGACATGCAGGTCGCTGAGATGCAGGATAGTCAGTCCATCAAGGTGGGAGGGGAGGCTGGGTAGAGTCAAGGGGCGTCGTTGCAGACGCGGGTGGAACGGCTCTACCAGGTTCGTCCACGTCCACACAGCTGCCGCTGCTATAAGCACCCATTCTCTACTCATGGCTTTCGCAGCACAGCAACCACACTCACTCCCCACGGGAAGCGCAGGCGCGACAGCAGGGTGGTCTCGATGCGCTGCACCCAGATGAGAAATCGGTTCAGCCACTCCGGCAGAGGAGGAAGCTGGGCTTCCGGTTGCTTACCGGGAGGCGGTCGGCGTTTGAGCAACCGCATTACCAGTGCAAGGGGGAACAGAAAGAAGAGGGCGTATGTGAGGCGAACCACCTCGAAGCCGGCGGTCCGACCGCGCTTTGCCAGCACGCCAGCGACGTAGCGCCGCCGGTGCATCAACGCGAGGTCGTGTTCGCTCCAGAGGATACTGTAGGCGGGTACGGTAATCACCACGTATCCGCCCGGCTTCAATGCGCGGTAAAACTCTTTCAGCACAGCCACGTCGTCATCCAGATGCTCCAGGATGTCGGTGGCAACGATGACGTCCACGCTTTCATGAGCGACAGGTAGTCTCTCCGCAGCGGCAAGCAACAGGTTATTCAGCCCGCGCTGCTGGCTCCAGGAGAGGGCGAGAGGCGAGATGTCCACACCGATAACCACGCCATGCTGTTGGAGTTGCGCAGCGGTTGCACCGGTGCCGCAGCCGACGTCGACGATGACCGGATGGGATGGTAAGGGGAGCTGACGCACCAGAGAATCGACCAGCTCACGACGGCTGACGAACCACCAGTAGTGGTCCTCGTAGCGATACATGCGTTCGTATTCGGCGGGATTCATGGCGCCTGATGGGGCTCTTGCACGATAGAGCGCAACGCATGATGTCGTCGAGAGATACGCAGCAATGCAAGAAACATGCGCACCGCATCCCGCAACAGACGCACTTTAGACCCTTCGCGGTGCATCCAGTGCACCGGCACCTCCGCTATCCGGTATCCCAGGCGCAGGGCGACGTGTAGCACCTCGATATCGAAGCTGAAGCCGTTCTCCTCGCAGCGGGAGAATATCTCCCGGGCGGCTTCCTGGCGGAATAGCTTGAACCCGCACTGCGTATCGTGGATACCGGGCACCGCCAGCAGTTGCACCATCAGATTGAAGCTGCGCCCGGCGAACTCGCGATACCATGGCTGTCGGACCACCAGCTTCGCGCCACGTACCGCCCGCGAGGCAATGGCGATGTCGTATCCTTCACGCAGCTTCGCAGCGAGGTTCGGCAGCTCCTCGATAGGGGTAGCCAGGTCGGCGTCGGAAAAGAGCACCCACTCCCCGTGCGAACGCAAGACACCTGTGCGCACCGCATGTCCCTTGCCCCTGTTCGGCTGGTAAGAGATGAGATGAACTTCGGGGTGCTGTTGTGCAAACTCCTGGACAATGGCAGGTGTGCGATCGGTAGAGCCGTCATCTACCACAAGCAGCTCAAACTGAGAGAAGTGCTCCTTGAGATAAGCGTACATCACAGGCAGGGTGTCGCCCAGCCTGCTTTGCTCGTTATAAGCGGGTACCACCACCGAGATAGTTGGCGACTCGGTAAAGGACAAAAGGTTCTGTTCACTCAAAGGCGTCCGTCCCCATTCTCGAGAATTGGCATGTTTTCTGTTTCATTATACCACTTCTCCTCGAAGGGAGCCTCGCCCTCCAGAGGGCTGCGTGGAGGGTCACGCTCCGTCGTGATCACACTCCGGACGCGACAGAGCGCGTCCCTCCAGGCGGTGGAGTATCTACAATTTAATCGCCGTGGACTTTGACGCCTGGCGCACCTCGTCTGCCGTGACCTCGCGTCCCAAACGGTCGGAAAGGTAGATGCCCTCGCTGATGAGCATGGTAGCCAGAGCGATTTCGGCGGTGGGCAGCAGTTCCACCCGTCCCTGCAGTGCAGCAATCCAGTGATGCTGTGGCGAGTCGTATGCGTCGGTGTTTTCAAACAGCTGGTGCCAGCGCCAGTCCGCGCTGTTCAGGTCAAAAGTGGCGTTCATGTCCATGTCGGCAATGGTGGTGAAGTAGCCGAACGGGTACAGACGCACACCGCCCTTAGAGCCGAAGATGCTGCTGCCCTCGAAGCCGTCGAGGTGCACCGCCCATGCCTCGATGATGTCTATGGTCACACCGTCGGCGCACTTGACAAAGCCCAGCCCGAGCTCTTCCACATCGTAGCCGCTGATTTCGCGTCGGCGGGAGTCCATATCGGTTTCCTGGTAGGTCTTGCCGCTGATGCGTTCGACCTTCGGCAAGCCGAGCAGATACAGCACCTGCGCGATATGGTAAACGCCCATATCGTATAGCGCGCCGCCCGCCGCGACCGCTTTCTGCACGAAAGAGGCTGTGCCGTAGCCGTCCACGTATGGCCTGCCTCGCCGTCGGAAGCCTGTGGAACGCGCGTGGTACAATTTCCCCAGATAGCCTTCGTCGATCAGCCTCTTGGCGGCTTTGGTCTCTTTGGAAAAAAGGGTTGCCAGCTGGATAGAGAGCTTCTTGCCCGTGCGTTTAGCCGTTTCGTACATGGCAAGGGCATCCACATAAGCGCCCGCCATCGGCTTCTCGCAATAGACGTGCTTTCCAGCCTGCAAAGCCTCGATAGTCACGGGGGCGTGCAGGTTGTTGTGCAGGCACACATCGACGGCGTCGATATCGTCACGTTCCAGCAGTTTGCGGAAGTCGGTTGTGGTGTAGGGGATATGGTACTCCTCGGCAACACGTTGTAGTTCTGCTTCGTTGATGTCTGCGGCGGCAACTATTTGCGCGCCGGGTATCTGGGCGTACTGGCGCAAATGGCTCTTGCCAATCTGCCCCACGCCAATCATTCCAATGCGTATCGGTTGCATCAGTTCCACTCCTCAGCAAACGATTTGTATATAGAATACTTCGCCCCGTGGACAGCAGTTACCTTGTGAAGCTCCGTCGAAAAATTTCTCGGAAAATCACCGGTGTTCCCCTTGACAAAGGTGTGGAAATGATGTAGTGTATAAGTAGAGTGGACCCGTCCCGGTAGCAACCGGGCTACGGAGCCAAGAGGGGGTTTGCCTGCCCGAGCTGAAGTCGAGAGGCGGGAGGTTTCCCGTCCGGCTTAGTTCGGTACCTGCCCCGCCCTCTCCGGTGTGAAAGCCCCCCGCTTAGGGGTAAGCCGCTGGATCAAGAGCGCGGAGGTAAGGATTCAACCCCCTCTCCGTTTTTTATGACCCCTTTTTCTGCTCCGGCAACACCACGCGCAGATGCAGTTCCTGCAGCTGCTTTTCGTCTACCGGCGCAGGCGCGCCAAAGAGCAGGTCCTGTGCGGTAGCGGTCTTGGGGAAAGCGATCACCTCGCGGATGTTCTCATCGTTGGTGAGGAACATCACCAGACGGTCGATGCCGGGCGCGATGCCGCCGTGAGGGGGTGCACCGTACTCAAACGCTTCCAGCATGTGCCCGAAGCGAGCCTGCGTCTCCTCCTCGCTGTAGTTGAGCAACCGGAACACCTTCTGCTGGATGTCGCGCCGGTGGATACGGATGCTGCCGCTTGCCCATTCCACACCGTTGCACACCACGTCGTAGCAGGATGCACGCACGCGGGCGGGGTCGGTATCCAGCAGGGGCAGGTCCTCCGGGTGGGGCATGGTGAAGGGGTGATGCATCGGGTCCCAACGCCCTTCTTCCTCGTTCCATTCCACCAGCGGGAAATCCACGATCCAGCAGAACGCCAGCATATTGGGGTCCAGTAGCCCCAGCCTCTTGCCGAACTCGTTGCGCAGACGCGAGAGCACGTTCGCTACCACCTTTGGCTGGTCGGCAACGATGGCTACCATGTCGCCTTCCTGCGCTTCGGTGGCGCGGCGGATAGAGGCTATCTCCTCGCCGGTGAGGAACTTGGCGATGGGCGAGCGCACACCCGCTTCCATCCATTGAATCGTCGCCAGCCCCTTCGCGCCGAATCGTCGGGCGAACTCGGTGATTTCGTCCAGGTCTTTCCGGCTGTACTGTGCGCCGCCGGGGATGCGGATGGCTTTCACCTGTCCGCCGCTGTCCAGCACACTGCGGAAAATCTGTGCCTGCGTGTTTGCCAGCACCGGGGACAGGTCCACCAGCTCCAGTCCGAAGCGCAAGTCGGGTTTATCCGTGCCGTAGCGCGCCATCGCCTCGTCGTAGGTGAGACGGGGCCAGGGCTTAATCATCTTTTTGTTCGACACCGACTCCACCACGAAGATGGTGAGCTCCTCGATCAGCTGCAGGATGTCCTCCTGTTCCACGAAAGACATCTCCAGGTCCAGCTGGGTGAACTCAGGCTGGCGGTCGGCGCGAGTATCCTCGTCGCGGAAGCATTTGGCTATCTGGTAATATCGCTCCACGCCTGCCACCATCAGCAACTGCTTGAGCTGCTGGGGCGATTGCGGAAGAGCGTAGAAATGCCCGGGGTACAGGCGCGAGGGTACCAGATAGTCGCGTGCCCCCTCCGGTGTAGATTTGATAAGGATTGGGGTCTCAACCTCTATAAATCCGCGCTCGTTCAGGAACTGGCGTATCAGGTTCACCACCTTGTGGCGCAGCTCCAGACGATAGAACATCTCCGGACGGCGCAGGTCCAGATACCGGTAACGCAGGCGGAGCGTTTCGTCTACGTTCAGGTTCTCGTCCGAAATCTGGAAGGGCAAGGGGCGACAGGTATTCAGCACCTCCACATCGGATACCAGCACTTCGATCTCGCCGGTAGCCAGTTTAGGGTTTTCCAGCCCTTCCGGTCGGCGGCGGACGGTTCCTTCTACCGCCAGCACATACTCGGCGCGCACCGTCTCGGCGACCGCGTGTGCCTGCGGGGCGGTGCTGGGGTCAAATACCACCTGCACCAATCCGCTGCGGTCGCGCAGGTCAATAAAGATGAGCCCTCCATGGTCGCGGCTGCGATGTACCCAGCCGTTGAGTATCACCTGCTGTCCGATATGCTCCGGGCGCAGTGTTCCACAAAAGTGCGTGCGTTTCCAGCGTCGCAAAGGTCATAACCTCCCATGATGCTGACTGAAGCAGGATTATTATACAGCCTGCACCGCCTGTGCTTCCAGTGCCACCCGGAACTGCTGTTGATACAGGTTGGCGTAGATGCCGCCGTACGCCAGCAGCTGCTCGTGTGTGCCCACCTCTTTGATTTCGCCCTTTTCCATTACCACAATCTTGTTCGCCTTGACGATGGTGGAGAGGCGGTGTGCTATCACGAAGCTGGTGCGTCCCTGCATCAGCCGTTCCAGAGCCTCCTGAATGAGCGCTTCTGTTTCGGAGTCAAGCGCACTGGTGGCTTCGTCCAGAATGAGGATGCGCGGGTCGCTGAGGATGGCGCGTGCGATGGCGACGCGCTGTTTTTCTCCACCGGAGAGTTTAACGCCTTCTTCTCCGATGCGCGTTTCGTAGCCCTTGGGCAGTGCCTCGATAACGTGGTGGATGTTGGCAGCACGGGCAGCCTCGTACACCTCTTCGTCGGTGGCGTCCAGCCGTCCGTAGCGGATGTTCTCCATGATGGTGGTGTTGAACAGGATAGTTTCCTGAATCACCACGCCAATCTGGCGGCGCAGGCTCTTCAGTTTCACGTCGCGGATATCGATGCCGTCGATGCGGATTGCACCTGAGGTCACATCGTAGTTGCGCTGTAGCAGGTTCACCATCGTAGTTTTGCCCGAGCCTGACTGCCCCACCAGCGCGACCATCTCGCCCGGCTCTACGGTGAGGTTGATGCCTTTAAGCACGGGTTGACCCGGCTCGTACTCAAACCACATGTTGTCGAACTCCACTTTGCCCACGATGGGGGGCATCTCGATGGCGTCGGGTTTATCCTCGATGGCGGGCCTGGTGTCCAGCGTGTAGAAAATGCGCTCCAGCGCGGCATTGGTGCGGGCAATCATGTCGTTCATCTGAATGAGGCGCAGGATGGGCCCGTACATGTAGCCGCCGATGTAGGAGATGAACGCAATCAACGAGCCGGGTGACATCTGTCCCGAAATCACCAGACGACCGCCATACCACAACATCAGCGCGGTACCCAGTGCACCGATGACCTCTGCGATGACCCAGAGCAGTGTGCCCATCACGCCCTGCCGCACGTTGAGCACCAGCAGCTCGCGCGTCTGACCCAGAAACTGTCGTACCTCGTAACGCTCCTTCGCGTAGGACTTGACTACCGCTACGCCCGCCAGCTTCTCTTGCAGGTCGCCCAGCATCACATCGCGCTCGTGCCGGATTTGCCGACTACCCTGTTTTAGCTTGTTGACGAAAGCCAGATAGTTGAGGATATAGATGGGGAAAACCGAGAGGGCGACCAGCGTCAGCACCCAGTTCTTGGTGAAGGCGATAACGAGCACCGCTACCAGCGTCACTCCATCCGAAATCATGTTGACGAAACCGCCGGTGAGCAGCTGGTTGATGGTTGCCACGTCGTTGATGACGTTGGACATCAGCTTGCC
This sequence comes from bacterium HR16, assembly GCA_002898895.1. Lineage (GTDB taxonomy): Bacteria > Armatimonadota > HRBIN16 > HRBIN16 > HRBIN16 > HRBIN16. Next base: position 20,804 of record BEHS01000029.1, read on the forward strand.
CGTCTGGTGCTTCTCGAAGAAGCCGATGGACAGCGATTGCATGTGGCTGTATAGCTTTCGGCGAATATCGTACATAAACCGCTGTCCAAGATAGGTAATGGTCACTGCCAGCGCGTAGCCTACCACCCCTGACGCGGCGGAAATCCCCACGATAGCAAAGAAAACGCCCCACAGGGGGAAGGGTTCGCGCTTGATCAGGTGGTCGGTGATGTACTGGATGATAAGGGGCATGGGCAGCCCGAGCCCCGCGCTGAGGAAGGTCAGCACCGCTGCCAGAAACATGGTGCGCCGGTAGGGGCGCAACTCTTTCAGGAAACGGACGAGATTTTTCATGGCAGGACACGGTATCAGTTACCTTATTGTACCACCATTTCTGCGCCGCATACAACCTGAAGAGGAAGCACTTCTTCTCCGAAAATAGTAGCGGGGCACGCTGTGCTAACCAAATCCGGGCAGGAAAGTGGTATAATGTGATGGAAGTTTGCTTTGCTTCCCCTGCGTCAAGATGCCACGATGGTGCCCCATTTTCCCGTGTGAATTATCCGGTATTTTCGGGAACAACTCTAATGAACCGCTAAGGCATCACCGCATTTTGCGTGAGGGAGGAACGACTTTGAAGGGGTATATATCGCGTGAGAGCTGGATTATCGCCGCGATTTGCGTGGCAGACCTCGTCTCCACGTTAATCTTCGTGCATCATCACGGCGCCAGGGAAGGCAACCCGCTGATGGATTTCTACCTGCAGAAGGGCGTGGTGCCCTTCGTTCTGGCGAAATGCACGATGTTCCTGTTGCCCATCGCGATTATCGAATGGGCGCGTCGCCACAACCCGGACTTTGTGCGGCGCATGGCGCGCTTCGCCATAGCGGCGTACGTGGGGCTGTATGTGGTTGTGGTGGCGAAGGAAAACATTCTGCGTCCCACACCGCCTCAGCCGGTTCCCCCGGCAGTGATGAGCTTTTACGGACCCGACTATATGCGTCGGCTGCAAAGTGTCTCTCCGCCGTCGTACTATGAATACAGAGGTTCGCGCGTGGTGAACGCAGGCGGAATGTGGCGATAGTGGCGTGAATACGCAATGCGAACGATAACACCGCCTCCAGATGCTGGAGGCGGTGTGTGCTTATTCCACCTCAAACTGCGAAATCTGCACCACTGTATCCCCGGTACTTTGTGACCACCTCCGGGCACACAGCGTCACTCCGCCAGCGGCGAGAGGCTTCTCGTCCGTGTACTGGAGCAGTAATTTGCCGTCCTGCTCGACCTCTATCTTGCCCCCGCGCACCCGTATAGTCAGGTTGTGCCACTCCGAATCGGGCGTGAAGGGGGCGGTGGTCAGGTTCTGCCGATCGCCGTCGTATTCTCCACTGGCGGGTACTCTGTGCAGCTGGGCGTCACGACTGGTCAACAGCAGGGCGTAGCAAGCCTCTGGTCCACAGCGAAAACCCACCCAGAAGCCATCGCGCCAATCGGACCCTCGCGAGACCAACCGGTAACGAATCTTCACCGTGTAGTCCTTCCATGTGTTGTCACCTGCGCTGGCGCCGCGAGGTAGCCAACCGTCCTCGATGCAGTTCCTGCCTTCGTAGACACCATCCCGTATCTGCCATGTGCCAGCGTTCACCGTGAAGGTAGGAGAGCCGTCACTGCCGGGGCGGTAGATGGAAAAATCCACCCTTCTGGGCGAACCGGCAAAGACGATAACGCCAAACCGCTCCGGGCGGTGGAAAGTGTCCGTCGGCGACCATGCCTGAAACTCGGCGGTGGCATCGGTGCTGTCTTTCGGGCGTTCAATGCGATAGAACTGGGCACGCCAGCTGTCTCCCACGTACACCTGTTCGCCTTCCGGCAGGATTTCCTTCAGCGGTATCGCCATCTCAGCCGTCCAGCCGGTGTCGCGGTCGGCACGGTCGTTGGCGGTGCCGTTCACGAAGGTTGCCCAGCGCAGTCCGACGGCGTTCCATCGGGCGTTTTCGTCCACATCACCCGGGTTGCCGTCCTTCGCCTCGGGGGTATTCAGGTCGATGAGCGCACCCAGTGGGTTCAGGTCTATCTCTTTATAGTTCTGTCCTCGCCCGGACGGGTCCAGATACACTTCTACCGCCTCCCCTTCCCAGACGTATGCGTCGCGCTGAGTGTACACCGACCAGATGTCCGGGTCCTCGCACTCAAACCCCACATACAGGAACTGCCTGTCCCACAACAGCCGTGCAGTTGTGCGCACGGTCGGTGTCAGCCCGATAAGAGCGGGAGCATTGGCGGGGTTAAACCGCCATTTCAGCTCTACCGTTGCCGCGTTTTGCCATGCTGCATCGTCCAGCTTGCCGTCGATGATAGGGGGCGCAGAAGTTTGGGACACTGTCACCTGTTTGGGAGGAAGGGGCGTGCTGGATGCCAGGTAGTTCAACACGTCCGAAAGGATGTTCAGCGCTCGTTCGGGGTCGGCGATCAGGCGATGCCAGATATAAAGAACCCTTGCGCCGCGAAAGTCACCCTGTTTGAACTCCACCAGCGCGATGCCCTCGCCGTATTCCTTGCCCATGTTGTCCTTCAGTGTGAGGATGGGCGTGTAACGCGCTTCCTGTTCGTTCCAGATGTTCACCATCGGGCGCCAGCGCAGGTCACCATCGGTGGGGAAGGGGAACTCGTCGGGCAGGTTAGTGACAACCTGCTGGTCAGGGTTGCGCACGAATCGCAAGGAAACGCCCTGTGGTGGTTTCTCCCAGCCGCGCACCTCTTTGCCTTTCAGGTAGTCTTCCCGTCCCTCGGCGCCGCTACCGCTAATGGGCATCCCGATTTTGGGTGCGAACACAACAGGTGTTCCCCGCTCGTTGTAGTAGAACGGATAAGGCTGGGTGGGGGAGACCAGTAGAGTCCCTCCTCTACGCAGATATTCCAGCATCGCTCTGTCGCCATCGCCCTGCTCGCGAACGGTCTGATAGTAGTTTTCTCCCCCCAGGTAGAGAACCAGCGGGAATCGCATCGGGTTGAAGAGGCTCGGGTTCACCAGCTCATCGGGGCGGAGCGCAGTAAGCAGTCCAAATGCTCCTGCACGGTTCACCGCTTTCACCAGCGGGTGTCCCTGCGCAGAGACCAGAGGTGTGGGGATGATTGCGACCGCTCCCAGCGTCTTCAACCTGTCGGCGACCTGTTGCCAGCGTTTCTGCATCTGTTGCTCCGCCAGATAAGCCTGCCGACGATTTTGCAGAGCTGCCAACGCAGGCTGAATCTGCTCATCGGGCAGGTCGCTAAGGGTGAGTGCGAACAGAGCGCAGTTCTGCGGGGTAACCGTTCGCAACTCTGCTTTCAACGGGTGCGCTACCATCCATAGCCGCCATTGCAGTACAGGAGGCCATCCCTGTATTGCGGGCGCGCCCTTGTCCAGAGTAACGGTTTCAGTGCTTCCGTCGGCGTAGGTAAGTTTCAATTGCGCCTGCGGCTCGTCGGAAACCAGCGCAAAGAGTATGGTTGCTTTATGCGCCAGGCGAACCGGCTGACGTGTAGCCGCTTTTCCATTGCTGAGGGTCGGCTCTATCAGCGAGAAGGGCACACCCCACAGGAAGCGCAGTCCCCCGGAGAAGCCTGCCATACTGCGGTTATCGTCCCAGTTCAGGTTGAGGAGAACGTCAGCCTGCGTTACCAGCGAAATCTCTTCGAAGCCGGGGATGGGCGCTTGCTGCTGC
>BEHS01000030.1 GCA_002898895.1 bacterium HR16
ATACGAAGAGACAGGCGACCCGCGCATGAGAGAGGCTCTGGAAGCGCAGGTAGCGTACGCAAGCCAGTCGGTGCACGCTCACCAGGGCGAGTGCCGCAATGTGGGGGTGGTACGCGATTTCGTGCGCCTTTATGAACTTACCGGCGAGCGAAAGTACCTGAACGAGGCGCTGCGCCTTTTCCGCGAGCTGCGCACCAAACTGTGGGAGAATAACCTGTTCGACCAGGGAGGTAAGCCTCCTACCCCTAACCTGCCCTTCTTCGACGACGATGCCACCGGCTCGCGATATGGATACGCCAAGCCGTACATTATCGGCTACGCGCTTGCGGGGTTGCCCCTGTTGCTACGCCATGCCCGCAGAGAGCCGAGACTGAGGGATGTCGTGAAAGCGGTTTCCGACTTCATAGCTGAGAGCCAGGACCCCCTCGGAGGATGGCGATACCCCCATCCCTGCTCCAGCACGCTGATACTCTCGCAGGCGATGGAACACGCCTGGCAGATAACACAGGCAGACAGGGCGATTGGTGTCACCGAGAGCCACCTGAATGCTGTAGAGCGCGTGCTGCGTCAGCGAATCCACGTGCTGCACGAGAAAGGCACATTGCTCAGCGCGGTGCGAGGCTGGGAGTGGGAAACGGGAACGGTCAAGACGCAAGAAGAACTGAACGCGCTTTATCGTCACCCAGAAGAGCGCGACCGCGCGCGCGACTACGAGCAGGGACAGATACAGCTGGGCACTGCGCCACCCGAAGGGCTGGTCTATTTCACGGACGTGCTGGCGTTTTACCTGCGCCACCGCCCGCTCTCGCGCCTGCTCGCTCCGCCTTCACAGAATGAACCGCTGGCAAAAGTGCTGCGCCGTATCTTGCGAGGAGGAATATCCCCATCTTACAGAGCGACAAGCCGTCAGGAGGTGCCCCACATGCTTATCACCGCCAACAACCCGAACCCTAAAACCCTTCCCACGCTGGCGGTATGGGAAGATGAGGAATCGAGTCCGGGCAGGAAGCTTACCATGGTTGCCGCCACCTTCCCCAATGTGCCCGGCTTCACTTGTGATGCCTGGTGCTACGAGAGCGATGTGGATTTCGTCGACGCGCGTGCGTTGTCCAGAGGGAGGCTCCAGCTGCGTCATCGCTGACGAGCACACCCGCAAATCATGCTGGTAACCGTCGTTACACCGGAGCCGGGTGCGGTGGAGTTTCTCGCTCATCTGGAGCTGACAGACAGGCGCGGAGAAGTGCCTCCAGAGATGCCCTTTGTCAACCTGTGCTGGCAGGTGCGCCGTGCCCCCGCCTTCGCCAGCAAGCCAGACCCCTATCCCGAGTTCGTCAAACGATGCTTCATCTTCACCGCAAAGGGCAGGACGTTCTTACACCAAACGGAGCGACGCAAAATCCCTGTTCGCCCTGCCGATGACCCGTACAACAACCCGCCCTGGGTGCAGATGTACGCGGCCTCATGGTTGCCGTTGCCGAAAGCCTCTCCAGACTCCTGGGCAGACTATAGCCCCGACCAGTACACGACGCCGGTGATTGGGGTGGTATCGCGCGACGGCAAGTATCTCGCTGCGCTGGCGAACGATTCGGCAACCGTGATGGCGCAGGCGTGGCACGACTGTCTGCACAACAACCCGCAGTGGACGCCTGCCAATGCCCCGCCCCTTAAACGCCGATGGAGACTGAAGGTGTACGCTATGCCAAACGACCCAAACGCTTTGCTCAAACGGGTGAGAAGGCACTTTCCAGACGCCCTGCGTTACCTCTGTTCGGAACATGCCTATCTCAAGATGGAGATGTAATGGAGTAGCAGCTTGCCACTTTGGGAATGATTTGGTAAAATTAGCGGTACTAAAGAGCTTGTTCAAACTCCAAATCTTCAGAGAGATGGGTACAATGCAAATAACGAACCGTACTGTCATCACCGATGAGGAACGCGACTTCTTCCTGCAGAACGGCTTTCTCATCTTGCGCGGTGTCCTTCAAGGAGAGGAATTGCACCGTGTTCAGCAGGCAATGGAGGAATTGACCGCGTACGGCTCCACCGAGGTGCGTAACGACCCCGACTATATGTACGGAACAGGTCCGCAATCGGGCAAACCCGTCTTACGACGTATCGAGTACGTTATCGACAAACGCGATGAGATGAAAGTGCTTTTGGGACATCCTTTCATTCTGCGCTCAGTGGAGAAGCTGATGGGCCCAGACCTCATCCCCACGTGGGATTCGATGGTTTTGAAGATGCCCGGCGAGGGAATCATCGTGCCCTGGCACCGCGACGCCGGTACCGATTGCGTGGGGGACACTCCAATCTTCAACGTGGATTTCTATCTGGACGAAGCTGACGAAGATACCTGCTTGTGGGTGATACCGGGAAGCCATTCTTGGGATGCAGAACGGGTGCAACAGTGGTTAGCTGAACGCAGGGAACAAGACACCACAAAAGAACACTTCAAGGCATCTGGTGCAATACCCGTGCTGATGCAACCAGGAGATGTGCTGTTCCACAACATTCTGGTGTTGCACGGCTCGCCTTACAACCTGTCCGACAAAATCCGTCGGGTGGTATATTACGAGTTTCGCACTGCACATGTAGAGCACGAGCTTGGTCCGCATGTGCCTGAGTACATTCCGCTGAAGCAGCGTGTGCTGCTCAGCTGTATCGAGAAGCGAAAGCAGGCAGACTACATCCCGAAAGACGAAGTGCCCTATGAATACAACCCACCGGAGCCGTTTACGGTGGAATGGCAGCCGGGCACAGAATTAGCCACGTACCGCTATCCGCACGAACAGTACTGGAGAAAGTAAGAAACTGGTCGGGCTATATCTGTTGAGGCTGGTCATTAACGTAGTACTCTGTCAGGAGTGATTCTCACGATTGTGGCGAGGTGGTCTCGCCTTGCTGTCATTCTGAGCGAAGCGAAGAATCTCATTTTATCGTCACATCGAGATGCTTCGCCGACGCTCAGCATGACAGGGGTACGAAACCACTTTGCCATCATCTAAACAATCACGCTTGACAGACCAGTAGCCGCAGGTTAAAGCCTGCACCATCATGAGAGGGAGGTCGAAAGTTGCACTTCACTGCCCAAATCATCCGACAGGGAAGCAGAACGTTTCTCGTTCTGCCAAAAGAAGTGGCGGACAGGTGGGGCGAGAAACCCCATCACTATGTGGCGGGAACCATCCATGCCCGTCCCATACGCGGGCGCACAGAGGTTCAGGGAGAGCAGTATATCCTGCCGCTTGGAGCGACATGGCTTCGAGATAACGACATTCAGGCAGGAATGAATGTAGAGTGCGTACTCTCGCTGGAAAGCCCGGTGATAGAGGAGCTCGCCCATGACATCGCAAGCGCCATAGAGGCGGAACCGCAAGCAAAGGCGTTTTTCGAGGAGATAGCGCCGTTCTACCGAAAAAACTACTTGCGGTGGATAGAAGACGCCAAACGCCCTGAAACGCGCGCGAAGCGCATTGCGGAGGTGGTGCAGCTGCTGAAGGAGAGGCGCCGGCAGAGATAGTCTATCACTTCCGCCCGCTCACACGCCATAGGTGATAGGCGACCAGTGCCTGCAAGAAGGTGAAGAGCGTCATTACGACGCCTCCCAGCACATACACCGAGATAAAGAACCCTGTCAAGCGACGGATGAGTAGAATCAACGCCAGCCCACACAACGTGTTCGCGCCGTATACCAGCATCCAGCAGCCGATGAACTCCAGCGCGCCACCGAAGGCTCGTACCAGGTCATGACGCCCGACACGCAGTGCGCGCACTGCGTAGAGATAGCCTGTGAGGGAGGTCAACAGTATCAACAGAGGCACATACAGCTTATCCATGTCATCCACCGGCACGATAGAGCCAGCGCCCTAACGCCTCCCGCAGCACATACTCCATCAACTCCAGTCGCCCGCCGGGACCATCGACGTTGACCGGAACATCGTCCACTACAACCGGCAACACCTTCAATCCGTAGCGTTCGAAGCGCGGTACGGCGCGAGGCAGATGAAGCGCACCGCTCACCAGCAGAATACGCTTCGCCCCACGCTGGCGCAGTATAGAGGCGATGTTTTCTGCTTCTTCAGCGGTGGTCTGAGCGCGCGGCTCCAGCAGAATAGCCTTTTCGGGCACCCGTAGTTGGCGGGCGAGAGAGGCGCGCACCTCCGCCTCAACAGGCGACCCTTCATACGAGGTGCCGGAAAAGATGATGAGTGGCGCAAGCCCGCGATGGTACAGCACGATACCCTGTATGGCTCGGCGCAGGGAGGATTCGCCCAGCGTGCCGTCACGATACACACTGCCGCCCAGCACCACAATGGCGTCGGCAGGCTGTATCTGCGAGGACGCCGCCAGTGCGCGGGCGAGCACGTTGGGCAAGGGTGTATACGCACTGAGCAACACCCCCACAACGCCCAGCAAACCCAGCAGGCGCAACATTTTTTGCAGGCGAGTATCCTGATCCATCGGAGTGAAGCCTCTTTCCATACAGGCAAAGGGTATTCCTGCTACGGCAGCCATATCGTTCCGGCAGGTGCTTCGCCTACTACCTCTCCACCGTGCCACCACGCCCGCGCTGCCATCCACGCACAGAAGAGTGCATCCACCCTGTCCTCAAACCGTTTCAACCCGGTAGCGGTTTCGGGGACGTTACTCAGCCACTCCGGTAGATACAAAAGGGGTTCCGGCAGGCAGTCAAACAGCCCGGTGTACGCCTGCATCTGCCGTCGGCGATGCGAGAGACTTCTGCCCGGTCGGGCTTTATATTCCAGAATGCGTGGCAAACCGAACAGCCTGACCATCGCCGCGTGGGGATAGACCTCAAAAGCAACGCGACAGGGTTCCCGCTGCGGAGGAGCAGGCACTACCTGTATGTTCAACCGTTCTGCCAGCAGTGCGCAAAGCCGTTCGCCGCGCGGAGGGTCTCCCAACAAGCGGCGATTCGCCGGGTGACACGCCGCATGAAAGCGAGCGAACCGTTTGCGCATTTCGCCCTCCACCGGACGCTCGCCTGTGAGGTTAGGAACCACCAGCGGCGCATCGATAGCGATAACGAGGGTGTCGCCTGTATCGTGCTGCGCTATCGCACCGCAAATCCCGTCGTCGGTATACAGCAGCTGCGCAGGTACCACCTCTCGCAGCAGGGACTGCTCCCACCGCAGTATCGCTACTCCTGACGGACGTTTCCCACCCCAGGCGAGGTCTATTCCTACATATAGACCTCCGGTCATTTTGCTCGTCCGGGAATTTTCACGCATAGAGTGTGCCCCAGTCGCTCCACATGTTATAATAGCACCGGAAAGCAAGCAGATGTTCCATCTTTACCAAACGGGAGAGTGATAAACATGCTGGGCTTCGACCGAATCACATTTGACCCGCGAATCATGGGAGGGCAAGCCTGCATTCGTGGGATGCGGATTCCCGTGTCTCTCATTGTGAACCTCGTCGCGCATGGGAAGACGGTTGAGCAGATTCTGGAAGAATACCCCGATTTAGAACCGGAGGACATCCGGCAGGCGCTTGAGTACGCTGCTCGTGTACGCACCTTGCCTGTTCAGTAACCGACGGGCTGTGGTCCTTCACGCTCCCGAATGTATCGAATCACCACCGTCCCTATCGCCCAGTATACCATCGCCAGCAACATCAACACGCGATAACCTGCCCCCATTCCCACCTGCGTATTGATGGAGTAAGCAACGGGTCCTGCAATCAGCGGAGCAACCACCTGAGGCAGGGTATCTGCAATCCCCCACACCCCCATATATTTCGCCGGAGCCTCCTCCGGCAACAGGTTACACGCCAGCGCCCAGTCCACTGCCTGAAACACGCCGAAACCCGCTCCGAAGATGCCCACTGCGATATACACCACCCTTAGGTCGGTGGCGAACAGAAAGCCCATTCCCGCCAGCAAACAGATGAGGCAGGAGAGTGCCAGTATCAACCGTTTGCTGTATCGGTCGGCGAGCTTGCCTGCCGGGATTGTGCCCAGAATGCCCGTTACGGTGGAGAGTATCATGAAGTTGGTGATGAGCTGAAACGCCTCCTCACGGTATCCCAGCGTGTCGCGCAGGTAGTAGAGCAGGCAGAAATTGACCGTGTAGATGCCCATCATAATCGCCAATCGGCTGAGCAACAGCCACACGAAGCTGGGATAGGGGCGTAACGGCACATTGTAGCTGGAGGCGATGGCTTCCCACAGCGTGGGCGAGTTGCCGGTGTACGGTTCTTCATGTACCAACCACACGTTGAGCAGCATGAAGGCGTTGAGGAAGAGGGCGAACAGCACCATCAACCAGAACAGCCCACGCTCCGAGCCGAGCAGAAGGCTGGCGGCGAAGGGACCGCCGATACGCCCTAACAGGGTGCAAATACCCATCCACGCCGAGGCGGTTCCGTGGTACTGCCAGGGGATGCGGTCGGGGATGAGCGCCTGGTAGGGCCCGTTAGCGACGTTTAGCAGGAACTGGATGAGGATGTACACGCCCAGCAACGTCCACACGGTACGCGCGGCGGGAAAAGCGAACAGCGCGACGGTGGTGAGCAGTGTGCCCACAATCAGATAGGGACGCCTGCGCCCCATGCGGTGGCGGCTACGGTCGCTGATTGCGCCGAACAGTATCTGCGTGGCGGAGGCGACAAACGCGCCGATGCTGGTCACTATCGCCAGCACGCGGTCCTTCTCCTGTGAGCCAACCAGCTGCTCCACGCGGTCGGGCAGAACCAGTATCAGCACCGCGCCCCAGAAAAAGGAGAGCGCGAACCAGAAGAGGCTAATCCCCAGATAATCGCGCAGAGAGGGTTTCATCATCCATGCAGTTCGGCAGTACCGGGCGACATCCCTTCGTTGATGCGGGGACCTTATATAGTTGAAAGCAGGAAGGGGACGTTCGACTCAAGGCTCCCCTCTCCTCGCAGGAGAGGGGCCGGGGGAGAGGTTTATCAGGAATTTTCCCCACACCCCGCAAAAATGTTTGACAACCGTGCATACCTTGTGATATAGCCTAGCCAAACAATGGTGGTTAGCCAGACCGCAATCTTGTGATATTACGAGTTCTCTTCTGCCATTGTGTAGTCTCTCCACCATTGAAATGATGGGTTATGAAACAAATAAACCTGCCTTCGCAGGTTTCTCCCAATCCGCGCAGGCGGATTTGGCTTCCCCCGTAGCCCATGATTTCAATCGTGAGGCGGATGTGTGGACACGCTACCCCTATGGACGACCGGTGCCCTGTATTTGCAGGGGATTTCGCTGGTTCGTCGAAAATAGTGAATAGCATCACTTTGAGTCGCTGGGCACGACGGGGGTGATTACGAACAGTTCTGCTAGCGTCATCAGCAACAACCTGTATGACCTGTTCGGGGGCAAGCGGTATGAGTATGCCAGTGCACAGACGCTGTGAAGGTAAGACACGGAACGTTACGAAGCGGAGAGGGAGCGTTCTTGCTTGAAAGTCTTTGCAAGCAGCTCTACTTACTGAAGAAGGTAATACCGGTGCTACACCTGTTTTACCAGCAAGGGAGTGATGGTATCATGATCGGGGTCGCAGGACTGTCCATAGTGAGCTTGAGCGTACTGGTGGGCGTTGCTGTGTTCAGCTATGGCCAGTACAGGGGCTTCGAGGCACACATCCAATTCCTTAAAGCAGCAATGGAGGGAGCGTTTGTTGTCTGCTCGCTATACTGGGTGTTTGAAGGGATGGCGAGAGCCGGAGAACGCTTTAGGGATGGCGAGAGCCGGAGAACGCTTTGTTGGCATACCGCAAGTGCTCTTCAGAACCCAGCTTGCCTACTGGTTTGCTGCGCTGGTTGCATCGAAGCTCCTTCCGAAAATGCTGCAAGAGGCAATACTGGTTCGCTACCAGTCGGGCTGGACAGCGTTGCTGTGCTGGGCAGTGGCAATCGCTTTTTGGGCTACTAGTGCTGCTGCAGCCAATGCGCACAGGCTGCCTATAGACGCCAGATGGATCGAAGACAAAGGAGGTGCCTACTTGTAGTGATCTCGCTTGCAGTAGTTTCAGCAAGGCCCTCCGTTGGTCCACATCAAGTCGTCAGGATTCTAAGTTGAAAACGATTGCCTCCCTCGCGCGCTGTTTGTGAGGGAGGCACGTCGGTCAGTCAAAGGGACTATGAGACAGCGGACATCCCACTACAAGGAGGGATTTGGGGATGAGTGAGGTACCCACGCGGTCGGAATGGGGAACACACTTCTTGCATTTGTTTCTGATCATTTTCTTCTATCTGCTGTGGACAGGCAGGCAGCTGGACAACTTTGGGCGCGGCTCATGGATCGAAGCACATGTGATGATGGCACTTGCTCTCGTCGCCGGGCTATGTTTTCGCGTCTGGTTGCGCCGCACCACAGCTGCGCGAGAAAAGATGGTAGGGGGGTGGTTGGCAATAGCAGTTGTGCTGTTGGTTCTGTTTGGCTCTGTGACGGAGGCTCTCGTGCTGTCGTTGGCAGTGGGACGGCGAAGAACAATCAGATATTTAACCGAAAACCTCTTTCCACAGACTGAGAAGGTGATACCTGTCATTCTGATAGTGCTGTTGGCTGCGGTGAGCAATCTGCACCCAATCTTTGTAGCTGGCGCGCTTGCGATTATGACGGTGAGAGGCTCCAAGCTGCTCTATGGGGAGGAGGTTGGCGATGAGACCGAGCAGACCGGTAAGGCGAGAAGGTGGCGCGCTTGGGAGCTGTTCAATATTCTGCTCTGGCTACTTATCTCGTTATACTATCTGTACGGACAGATTTTGAACAACTGGTCTGCCCATAGCATCAGTTCGGTGTGCAGCGGCTACCCCTATGCTTGGCTACAGACGAGATGCCGCCTTACGAGTGTATTGGTGCATACCAACACAGACCTTTTATTTGACATTGCTTTGGTGGTGTTCGTCGTAACGGCGATGTCTGCAGTGAATCTGCTGGGCGCTACGGTAGAATGGTTTTGGGCGTCCGTCACCAGACGCAGGCAAAGCCCGGCGTGAACGCCAAGGCTATTTCTTCATTGCCAGAACTGATACGTTGGCACATCGTAGAGGATGCCCACGATGTTGGCGATACTGCCTATCACGAACTGCCCCAGTATCAGCCCGAAGAAAAAGGGCAATGAACGCCGGTACAGCCTCAACCCGCCATAGCGCAGAAGCAATATCTTCACCAGCCATGCGATGAGCAGGGGCATCCACACCAGATTCATCTCCCAGCTACCGCTGACCGCAAAGCCCAGCGGGTGGAAGGGCCACCAGGTGAAGCGCGTGCGCATCCACTGCAGGAAAAAGGAGATCAGTAACCCTACGCCGATAGCGAGTGTCGCAGTGATGTTGGCGTCGGTAGGCATCTGCAACCATGTGCTCAGGCGGGTGTAGGATTCGCCTCCGAACGAGGCGCGCGACTTGCTCACCGCCCCGTAGTCGTAGTTCAGGTGGAGCATCGCCCAGAACGCCGCCAGCGAACCGATGATGCCCGCGAATATCATCCCCCAGTACCAGCCGCGCAGGTTGGAGCGAGTCTGCTCCGCCAGCTTGAACGCCTCCAGCTGATGGGGCATGGGGTGACTGCGGTAGGCGCGGTTCATGGTGTACAGCAGCGACATGGCGGCTAAATCTGAATTGCTGAACTGTCGCGTGCCGAATACTTCGGGCAGGATGGAGTCGGGACCGGTGAAGTGCAGGTCGTGCACCGGCGTGCCGAACTCCGCCCTCATGCGCGTGATGGCGATGGCAAGCACGAAGTAAATGGCGAAAAAGGCAACGCCCAGTCCCCAGTTCATGCCCAGCAGCTCGCCGAAGTACACCAGAAACGCTATACCTGCCAGAATGCCCAGCACCGCCCAGCGGTAGCGGATAGGCTCGTCCGAGTCGTCTACGGTGGAGGGCAATCCTACCGCTCGCCGCAGCACCTCGCGCAGGTAGTCGCGACTGAGCCACACACTGAACAGGAAGAACATCAGGTATGCGCCGAAACACTGGTTGTTATCGTAGGGGAAGCGCGGGTCACGGTCCCACGCCATCGCCACCGACAGCACCCGTTCCATCTTCCACACGATGTAGAAAAACCAGCAGGAGAACAGAAAGTCCACCGGCAACAACATGCCGAATCCCACCATAAACGGATACCACGAGAGAGGTGTCCAGCCGATGGCGTTCCACGGTTTCTCGGTAACCAGCGGACCGAGGTCAAAGTAGCTCAGGTCGCCCATGCCCGGGCTGAGCACACGCGGAACGGACGGAAACCAGAGGTGCAGGATGTTCAACGTGTCCGCCGTCCCCGCCAGCAGAAAGGCAAACCAGAACAGGCGATTGCGGAAAACGGACGGCACGCGCCCCTGCTCTACTCCCTCGGTAATCACCAGAGGCAGGGCGATGACCGGGTAGGTCAGTCGTTCACGATGCGTCCACTGTTTGCGCAGTAACACATTGATACACAGCATCACGAACAGCGAGGCGCACAGGAACAGACTCCACATCAGCACGGGTACCGCCCAGCCCAGGAGATACTGCAGGCGATAGAAGGTATCGTTGCCCTGAAAGTAGCCGGTGTATACCTTCGGGTCGGAGACCATCAACCACTTCGGCAGGTACTGGAAGAACAGCTCCTGCCAGCGATTGGAGGAGTCGGCGAAGCGGAAGGGCCAGGCGAGGGTAGGCGTAAGCACCTGCACCATATCGTGTCCACACAATGCAGAGCCCAGCGCGAGCATCATGTATATCGCCATCAGCTCCGCCTGTGTGAGCGCCCAGCGGGGACGGATTCGCGCCACTAACAGATTCAGCACCGCCAGCACGAGGATGATGAAGATGACGTTGAAGAAGAGCGAGATGGTGGTCGGGTGCGCGGAGTAACGGATAATCTCCATCTGCACCACCCAGTAGGCGTTCAATGGAACCAGCACCGTGCCCACCAACAGAGAACGCCAGGTAACCGCCCGCCCTGTCCACCGGACGGCAGTCTGCCGCTCCGCTTCACCGCTTTTGATGTCCTCTGCGGTGCCAATAGTCGCCAATCGTCAGATTCTCCTGCGCAACTATATCGTTCGAGGGGTGGGTGGTCACGCTCCATCGTGACCACAGGGTTTTCGGATGCGACAGAGCGCATCCCTCCAAACAAACAGCCGCCCCATTGGAGGGTCGCGTCCCGTCGCAACCACAAACCGATACGCCATTGGAGGGTCGCGCTCTGTCGCGACTAAAAGGGGTAAGGCCCGGACGGAGCCCGCCCTCCAGATGGTCCTATGGGCAACTTCAGATTCGCAGGTCTCTCTTCTCCCCGCACCCGGCGAAATCCTGCGGCAGGATGCGTCCCCCTCTCTCGCGAAAATTTTGTTGATACACACAAGTGTGCGGTATCTGACCGTAGCCGCAACCTTCAGGTTGCATCCTTTTGCGCAGGCTGAAGCCTGCGGCTACAGGGCTCTTCTGCATAGCAACGAAACCCTTTGGGATATTCGGACAAGGAGAGGGATCATGCGCGTTGGTGTAGATTACTACCCCGAACACTGGGAAGAATCTCGCTGGCAGATCGACGCCCGCCTGATGCGCGAGGCGGGTATCAGCGTCGTGCGGTTGGCTGAGTTCTCATGGTGCAAAATGGAGCCGGAGGAGGGCAAATACGACTTCGGCTGGTTAGACCGTGCGCTGGAGGTGCTGTATAAAGAGGGCATTCAGGCAGTGTTAGGCACGCCAACCGCAACTCCACCCGCATGGCTGCACCAGCGATACGATATCTACCCGCGCGATGCCCGGCGCTATCCGCTGGGTTTCGGCACACGCCTGCAGCGCTGCCTGAACCACCCCGTGATGCGTCGTTACTCGCGCCTGATTACCGAGGCGATGGTCAGCCACTATGCGAACCACCCCGCCGTCATCGGCTGGCAGACCGATAACGAGTTCGAGGCGAACCTGTGCTATTGCGACGTGTGCGCCGACCTGTTCCGCCAGTGGTTGCAACGTAAGTACGGCTCGCTGGAGGCGTTGAATAAGGCATGGGGTACTGTCTTCTGGAGCCAGGAGTACTCCAGCTGGAGCCAGATACCTCTGCCCTGGGTGGCTCGGTGCGGACAATCGCATAACCCCTCGCTGTGGCTGGACTACCGGCGCTTTGCCTCCGAGTCCACCGTCAGCTTCCAGCGCGAGCAGGTGGAGATTATCCGTCGTCTTGCACCACACCACTTCATCACCCATAACTTCATGGGTCTACATGACAGCATGGACTACTTCGCGCTGGCGGAGGACCTGGATTTCGTCTCGTGGGACAACTATCCAAAGGGCAACTGGGAAGAAGCCGGGCACGCCGCGCTGGCGCACGATGTGATGCGAGGCATTAAGGGTAAAAACTTCTGGGTGATGGAGGAACAAAGCGGTATTACCGGCTGGGAACACGTTGGACGCAGACCGGCACCCGGGCAGATACGCGCGTGGGCATGGCAGGCGGTGGCACACGGCGCAGACGCTGTGGTTTTCTTCCGCTGGCGGTCGTGCCTTTACGGAACCGAACAGTACTGGCACGGCATCCTGAACCACGATGGCGTTCCTCGTCGGCGATATCGAGAGGTATCCCGCTTCGGCGAGGAGATGAACCGCCTGAGCGCGGAACTGGACGGCACCACGCCGAATCACCAGGTGGCGATACTGAACTCCTACGAGCAGAACTGGGCATTGCAGATTCAACCGCAGGTGAACGGGCTGAGATGGTGGGACCAGGTGCGCCGTTACTATCACTCTTTCCGTCGGTTGGGTGCAGGGGTAGACATCGTGTCGATAGAGACCGACCTGAAGCGATATCGCCTCATCGCCGTGCCCAGCTGGTACATTCTGACCGAGAGGGATACACACCGTCTGACGGATTACGTGCGCGAGGGAGGTATATTGATTCTGAGCCCGCGCACCGGCGTGAAGGACGAGCGCAATGTTTGCCGAACGGAACCTCTGCCATCCCTGCTGCGCGAGGCTGCCGGTGTGGAGGTGGATGATTACGACCCCCTGGGCGATGCACAGAACCGCATCCGCCTGAGCACCGGTGAGGAGTTCACCGTATCGGTGTGGGCAGACGCCCTGCTTCTCAAGGGGGCAGAAGAGGTGGCGGTATACACCCATTCCATCTTCGCAGGCGAACCGGCTATTGCCCGGCACCGCTACGGCAAGGGAGTGGTATACACCTTCGGCACATACGGTGAGCCTGCGCTGTATAACACGTTGCTGGGGCGAATACTGGACGAGGCGCGGGTGGAACGGTTGGCGGGCATCCCTGCCGATGTAGACGCCTGCTGGCGCGAGAAGGACGGCACACGCATCCTGTTCCTGATCAACCTGAGCGGTGAGGAGCGAGCCGTGCCGGTTCCAAGCGAGGTCACCCCTTTGCTTGGCGCGCCACCACAGCAGGGGGCGGTGAACCTGCCTCCATACGAGGTGGGGATTTACCGCGTGAGGTAGTAGTGCGTCAAACCTGCTGAGCGTCAGCAAAGCATCTCTGCGAAGCGAGAGAACGAGATTCTTCGCTGTGCCCAGAATGACAGCAAGGCGAGGCCGTCTCGCCACAACCGCGAGAATCATGCTTGACAAACCAGTGGTTTACATGGGATTGAGATCAACCAAGGTACAATGGCTTTGCGAGGACGATGGATACAGGACGAAGCGTAATGTGCGATATACTGCGGGGTAAGGTTGCTCTGGTGACCGGCGCATCGCGAGGCATCGGGCGAGCCTGCGCTGTCGCTCTTGCCGAATGGGGCGCAACGGTCGCGGTGCACTACCGGCAGAATGAGCGCGAGGCGCAAAAAACGCTCTCCGCTCTGGCTGGAGAAGGACATTTTCTCCTGCAAGGAGACGTTGCCGACCCGGAGGTGTGTCGAAAACTGGTGGCAGAGACCGTTGAGAAAACCGGGCGGCTGGACGTTCTGGTGAACAACGCGGGCATCTACGAGCCGCTTCCCTTCAGCGAGCCGAGCTACGACCGCTGGCAGAGTGCGTGGCAGAGGATGTTCGCGGTCAACTTCTTCAGCGCGGTGAACCTGAGCTACCACGCCGTAGCGGTCATGCGCCGGCAGGGAAACGGCAAGATTATCTTTATCGCCTCGCGGGCGGGCATCCGCGGGGAAGCTAACCACAGCCATTACGCCGCCTCTAAAGGGGCGATGGTCGTGCTGGCGCGAAGTATGGCGGTGGAGCTGGCACGAGAGAACATTCAGGTGTACGCCGTCGCGCCCGGCTGGGTGGCTACCGACATGGCAGCAGAACCGCTGAAAGAGCGCGGCGACAGCATCATCGCGCAAATACCGGTGGGACGGGTGGCGGAGCCGGAAGATGTGGCGAAGGCGGTGCGCTTTCTCGCCTCACCCGACGCCGACTACTTGACGGGCATCACTCTGGACGTGAACGGAGGTTCCTATATTCGCTGATGGAGATACAGGAGCAGGTCAACCGCTTTCGCGACACCATGCAGGCACTGCGCCAGCAGATTGGACGCGTCATCGTGGGGCACGAAGAAGTGGTGGAGAACACCCTGCTGTGCATCTTCGCAGGTGGGCACGCGCTACTGGAAGGCGTGCCCGGGCTGGGCAAGACCCTGCTGGTGCGCACGTTGGGGCAGGTGCTCTCTCTGCGCTTCTCGCGCATCCAGTTCACCCCTGACCTCATGCCAGCCGACATCACCGGAACCAACCTGCTGGCAGAAGACGAAAGCGGGCGACGACGGTTTCAGTTCCAGCCCGGTCCGGTGTTTGCCAACATCGTGCTGGCAGACGAGATTAACCGCGCTACACCCAAAACGCAGTCCGCCATGCTGGAGGCGATGCAGGAGCACGCGGTCACGGTAGCAGGCGTGCGCTACGAGCTGCCAGAACCCTTCTTCGTGCTGGCGACACAGAACCCTATCGAGATGGAGGGAACCTACCCCTTGCCGGAAGCGCAGCTGGACCGCTTTATGTTCAAGCTGCTGGTGCACTCGCCCTCGGTGGAACAACTGAACGCCATTGTAGACCGTACCACCGGTGCGGAGATACCGCAGGCGGAGACCGTCGCCGACGGCGAGACGGTATTGTGGATGCAACACCTGGCACGACAGGTTCCACTGGCTGAGCCGGTACGTGACTTCGCTTCGCAGCTGGTGCATTTTACCCATCCTGATGTGGACGGCGCACCCGACACGGTGAAGCGTTATGTGCGCTTCGGTTCCAGCCCGCGCGGGGCACAGGCGCTGGTGCAGACCGCGAAGGTGCGCGCGCTGAGCAGCGGTCGCTACAACGTGGCGATAGAGGATATCGAAGCGGTAGCATACCCGGCACTGAGACACCGAATCCTGCTGAACTTCGAGGCAGAAGCACAGGGTATCACCGCTGAGCAAATAATAGATGCGGTGCTGGAGCACGTACGCCAGCGTAGCGAGGTAAGGCTACCGCTGGTTTCAGAACAGGCGACTGGTCAGGCGATATAAGCCCTTGTCGATGAAAAGATTCTCTTCTCAGCCTCGCATTGCGTGGGTAACGGTCGGGACATGCCTGCTGATGCTGGTAGGGTATACACTCCAGCGAGCAGGTGTATCCACACATTTACTGCAGCTGGTTCCTCAACGCTTCACTGCCTGGTCGCTGCTGACCACCTGCTTTTTACACGTCACCCCCGCGCACCTGCTGGGCAACTTGCTGTGGCTGTTGCTGTTCGGCAGTATGGTAGAGCTGGCGGTACGACGCTACGAGTATTTGCTGGTGTTGCTTTGCGGAGGGGCGGTCGCTTCGGCGGTGCAGGCAACGGTCGTTCTGGTGGCACAGCCGGAACGGGCGGAATCGCCCATCATGGGCGCGTCGGGCATGGTGGCGGCGGTGATAGGCGCGTTTGCGGTGCGCTTCTTTACGGTGGACGTGCGGATAGGGAAAGCGTCCATCCCCAGCCTGTGGATTATCCTGCTGTGGTTGATACCTCAGCTGGTGGGGGCGATGCGCACGCTGGCCGGGGGCGGTGTGGGCACTGTGGGCTACTGGGGGCATCTGGGAGGGTTCATTGCGGGTCTTGCTCTGGCGATGGCTTTGCGGATGACGCGAACGGGAGCACGCAGCTACCTGATGCAGCAGCTGGTGCAGGCGCAGGCGCGTGGCGACGTGCTGGAATCGCTGCGTCTCGCGCAAGGATGGTGCCAGCTGGAACCGGACTCGGTGCAAGCGCATCTGACGGCGGCGCGAACCGCGCTGACCGCAGGTGATGAATCCCTGAGCCTGCAACACTACCAGCAATCGCTGACGCTATGCGAGCTTCAGAACGATACGAAGACGGGCGTGGACATCTTTCTGGAAACCCGTCAGCAGGTTCCTGCTCGCTCTCTGCCTCGTGAGATGTGTTTGCGCTGGTCGCTGCGAGCGGCACAGGCAGGATACTCTCAGGAGGCGATGGAATCGCTCCTGCAACTCGCCGAGTCCGTCCCCGACACACCCGAAGGGGAAAACGCCCTGTTGCAATCGGCGAGGATTGCCCTTCAACAGACCCACCAGCCCGATAAGGCGAGCGCACTGCTCCAGCGTTTTCTGAAGCAATATCCCCACAGCGCGCTCACTGCTTATGCACTGGAGCTGTTACGGCAGGCGAAGGAGGCGGAGAAGTAGAAGAACTTGCTGGCACGCGCCGACACCTCAACAGGACAGCCTCCCTATCCCAACCGTACCTTCGCAGTTGCCTCTAATCCTGTCGCAACCTTGGGACAGAACTCGGCGGTGATGCGCACACTGCCCTGAACCGGCTGGAGCGTTTGTGTCTCTCCTCGGTGATTCACCACCCGCACTGCCCGGCTGGTCTGGATAACCAGTCGCGCAGTAACGCCCTTGACCTCCGTCCAGAAGGCAAGGGTGCGGGTCCCGTCGGGCTTGCGGAAGAGATAGAGGGTGAGGTCGCGCTGACCAAAGTCGGGGCGTCGCAAAGGAACCGCTCCATGAAGTGCCTGCGCAGCTACAAGACACTCCCGCCTCAGGTCGTGGCGATACGCCAACCCGCCGTCGTCGTAATCCCAGCTGAAGAGAAACACTTTTTCTATGCCCAGCGCAACACAGTGCCCAATCGCCTTGAGGGGAGAGAGACGTGCCGCTCCCTCCGTGCGGATATGAGTTGTCGTGCCAGGCGCGGCGTGCTCGCAGGAGGCGGAGGCTTGCTGCTCGGTGTTCCAGAGAGGCTTGCGGATGCTTGCCTGCTGCATCGCGCGCCGGTAGTCCTCTACGGGACCCGCGTCTTGGGGTCTGCTTAGAGGATAGTGTATACTCAGCACGTCAAACAGGTCAGGGCGGCGCACCAATTGGGAAAGCACATCGCCATACGAGCCAAGCCCCATCTGCCCGCGAAAGAGCTCTCCGCCCAGGATGACCGCGTGCGGCTGTACAGAGCGAATAGCGGTTGCTGTCCACTCCAGGTATTGCATATACTCCTCTGCCGAACCTCGAAAATAGCCTCCGCCATCAGGCTCGTTCCCGATTTGCCAGTGACGGCAGTATGGAGCATACTGCGCAACAACGCGCCTTACCACATCCTGCCACTGCTGTCGGTCGCGCGGCGGGGTCAGGTTCAGTGTCCTGTCCCAGTCCGCGTGCGGTCCGGCAGGGTCTTGCGACAGGTAGTCTGCCTGCCCCAGAAACTTCAACACTGGCGAAACTCCTGCACGGGCGAAGACGCGCAGACCCGCCTGGTAATCGCCGTAGTCCCACCGGAACTCGCCTGCGCGCGGGTTGATGCGACTGAGGGGAATGTCCAGTTGTACCCAGCGAACACCCGCGCGTACCATTGCAGCCGCATCATTCACCCGCTCGGAGGCTGTCTTCACAGGCGTCGCGATAACACCCAGCAACGGTTCGCTCCCCGCAGCATGGCGTCCCTCGCGAAAGGTATCCCGTAACACAGTGCGTTCACTCCTTCACGTGAGAAACTGGTATATGGGCACATCGAATATCTTCCCCATCAGCGCCCAGTCTGCCTGCGTCACGATGTCGCCCAGCGTCACGCCCACGAAGAACGCCAGACTGCGCCGATAGCCCTTGCTGCCGCCAAAGCGCTGCACCAGCACCTTTGCCGTCCACGCTATCAGGAAGGTCAGGAAGAAGGCGTTCATGGTGATTGTGTTCGCCATCACGTAGCCCACCGGGTGCAGAGGAAACACGTTCAGGCGCATCCGCAGGCTGGCTAACAACAGCGTGAAAGCCCCTCCGGCACACGCCGCCAGCACCCCGCTCCTGTCCCAGGCGACCCGCGTGCTGGCAAGGGAGTGCATCTGCTGCATCCCATACTGCACCTTCCACATCGCATAGGCGTTGCTCTTGGCGGTGGCGGCACCCAGCGCGTAGAAGTGGGTCAAACTGCTCCACCACCCGACCGCCAGCGCGGTGAGTGTACCTATCGCCACCCACGCCAGCACCGTGCGCCAGCGCAAACCGATCGAATCCGCAATCTTCAAGCCTTCCATCAGGTAGGGTAGCGACTGCGCGCGGATGTCTACATGCACGAGGTCAAAATAACCTCCCGCCACGATGGCGCCCTCCGGGAGGTTCTGTGTGCCCAGCGCAGCGTTCGCCACGCGGTGGGGCGTCCACGTCGCGGGCGCAAACGTCCACTGTCCCCCTGCCTCCGCTCGGATGCGTGCCCCGCTCAGTACGTACGCCACATACACACCGATAATCATCAGCGCGAACAGGGGCGGGATACCGGTGACCATCATCATGAGGGCGCACAACAGCGTGCATCCCACCGCGAGCCATCCCAACAACCGCGTGGTGCGCAGCTCGTCGGGCGTGAGCTGACGGGTGAGGCTCTTCCAGTGCAAGCGCGCACCCCACCCTACCATCAGCGCGAAGGCAATCCATGCGCCCGCCGCCTGCTCCTCTTTGTAGGGGAAGCGCGCTGCGGCGGTATCACCCACCTCTAACCCGAACGCCGCGCCCACCACGTACAGCAAGCGCGTCACCAGCCAGAAGAACCAGCAGCTGAAGCTGATACTGCTCGGCACGAAATACGCCAGCCCCACCGCCATCGGATACACGCCCAGCGGGAAGTCGGGAAAGGCGTTCCATGGCGGCGACTGGAAGAGGGGTATCTTCACATAGGTCACCTTTAACTGCACGGCGGGGATGGCAGGATACCAGTCGTGCAACGCCAGCAGGCTCTGCAGCACCGCAGGAATGGCAAATCCCAGCCAGAACAGCGGTCGACGCAACAGGTCATCCTGCGGGTCGGTGAGCTGCAAAGGCAGCACGGTAATCGGGAAAGTAAGCCGCTCCTGCCGTATCCAGATGCGATGCAGTAACGCCGCCAGCCCTATCCAGATACCTGTGAGCAACACCAGGTACAGGCTCCAGAAGGCGATAGGAATTATCCACGCCTCCCACTGCACACCGCTTTGCCCGCGATACAGGGCACGGATGGCTTCGGGGTCGTGCAGGATAGGCAGGTGAGAGAGGTACGGCAGATACCGGCTCCACTGGGGTTGCGTTTGCGAGAAGTAGGGAAAGAAGCCCATGCCGGGCATCAGGAAACGCAACCCGCCAAAACCGATGATGGGGATGGTGGCGGTGAGCACGATGTAGCCCATCAGCAACTCCTCGCGGGTGAACGTAAGCCACCGGCGCAACAGCCGCACGAACAACAGGTACAGCGCGGTAGTCATCATCAGCGAGTAGCAAATCAGGGAGATACTGCGGGCGATTTCGCTGTCCGCCACCCACCACACCATCACCGCCTGCGTCAGCAGGATGAACAGGGCAAGGCGTGGACGGATGCCCGCAACAGTCGTCCCCTGCGGCTGTTCGGCAACCCGCCCGGTGCGCACCGCGCTATCGGTAACGAGGTGAAACGACGTTTGCCCCCCGAACATGATGGGAAAAAGGTTGGATAGACGAGAAGACGACTCCTGCCTTCCCCTTTAACGCACGAGACCCTGTCTGCGCAGGATGTCGAGGTTATCATCGCAGTACTAGTGTATTGACGTGCATCATAGTGAGCCTTCACAGCATCGCCAGACGTTTTAACCCCTCGACGACGTCCTTATCCAGCCACCCGTTCGCTTCCGCTTCTACCAGAAAATCGCGAAAGGTCATGCATCCGATGTTATTTTTCTTTAGATAACGGATAAGACCAGCATCGTTCGTGAGCACCTTGCCTCCGTGATAACTGGCACATAATGCTAATGACTCGTCACTCAATCCCAATCCAGACTGTGGCTCTAACAAGCGGTCAAGAGGAGGAACATCCGTATCATGGACAACAATATCGCCGTGCTGCATGGAGTATATCGCGTCCTGCAGGTCATGCACTCCTGCTTGCACTCCCTTCACGGCTTCCATCTGGACAAAAGCTGTGGTGGCGAACCGGTATGGGGCGTTGCGCAACACTTTGTCGAGGCAATGCGCTTTGCAAAAATAGTTCAGCGCGTCATTATCAATCCAGAGCAACGGACCTGTCGTCAACAGCAGAGCCTCCGGAAGCGTTCTCCTTGTGCCGTAGATGCTCCATAAGGGCGGGGACAGGGAGGCGCACGATTTGCAAATAGTCCAGTATCAGCGCCAAAGGCTTTTGCAATGTTTCCGCGGTGAAAGCAGCGGTTGTTTCTTCGCGGGCGTACGCATGTGCAATCAGTGCAACTGCCCTGTCGGTGAGAGCAGGTATCGGTTTGGGTTCTTCGACGTTGCCAAATATTGTCTTCTCTGCTTCGTAAAGTGTCCGTCCGTTTCGCAATACCCACCCGTGTTCTTGGTCAGAAATCCAGCCCAGGCTATAGAGCCGCCAGGCAAGTGCGCTTTGAGACACCCGGTATCTACGCCTGAGAAGAATCCATACATAGAGAGGGATTGCACCTTTACGATGTGGGAGCCGGAATGGTTTCAAAACCTCCAGAATGTCCGCTTCCGGCATCAGAAAAGCGGCGGCGAAACGGTTAGCTACCGCCTCCTGCCACTTTTCACTGCTCAGGGTGTGGTAGTCAACATGCACCGGCTGTTCGCGATGCATCAAATAGTGTGCGTACTCGTGCAACAGAGTGAAGCATTGTCGGGCAGGCGGAACGGAGCGATTGATAAGCGCAAAGGCTCCCAGTGTGCCATTGTGAAGCAGTATGCCATCCACATCGTTCTCCGCAAGCTCTGTACCAACCACTCGCAGCCCGTTGTTTTCTACTATTTGCACGATGTCGGCAACAGGTTGTGTACCGAGACGCAGGCGTTCGCGCTCCTGGATGGAGATGCGTTCTGCCTCCTCGAGACTGCGAGGCGATGGGTACGCAGGGGCAGGGGTGACCTCAACCCCGGCAAGCTTTTCCACCTGAGCGTAGCGGTAGCAGCGTTCTGCCCACTGCTGCAACACTCCCACATTGGTGGGGGTCTCTACGGCACGCAGCAGAGCCTGCAAGGGAGGCTGTTGCACACGCAACAAGGTGTCGAGCGGAACATGGAGTGACTCTGCCAGGGAAAGCACGATCTTCAGGTTCGGCGTGTAGCGCCCTGTTTCAATCTCCGACAGCGTCGAAGTGGCAATCCCTGCTCGTTGCGCCAGTTCTTGTTGCGAGAGGCCCTGTCGCTCGCGCAGGTCACGTATTCGCTGTCCCAGTTGTTCGGCAATGCTCTCTGCAACCTTCATGCTTCTATTATATCGTTAAAACGAAAATATTGCAACCATTTTTGAATAAGTTTCGTTAAAACGATGCCCTGTTAAGCGTTAACCCCAGCCTGTCGAGCATGAATCTGAGCACCGCCACTCTGGAGGGCGGATCTCCCGGTGAGCCGCTCACTCTCTAGATCGCCCCGCCCGGTCTTCGTGGTCGCCTGGCGGTTTCTCGCACCCGGATCGTGCCTATGTCGGTAACCGGTGCGCCTACCTTCACCACAGAGGGTAGTCCATCCACCTGCGCAACGCCCGGCACCGGTGGCAGACGTCGTGCCTCCACACGCAACAGAAGCACATACTCGCCGTACGGCAAGGATGGAAACTCAAATCGCCCTGATGCATCCGTCGCCACCACGCCAGCCACCACACGCCAGTCGAAGGGACGTGCCAGCAACACCTGTCGGTCAGAACCCGGTCGGTTGCGCGTAAAAGGCAGGGCATTCTCCCATCCGATAACGCCCACGCGCACACCCTCTGCCGGCTGCCCGTTCCACAGTATCCTGCCCACTATCCTGCCGGCAGGCGAGGCGTTTCGGCGCACCTTCTCCGGTATCTCGCCGCGCTCGTACCATTCCTGCGCCTTGCGTTCCTCGCCAAAGCGGGCGTACAGGTCGCCCATCGTCTGGCAGGCGCGTTGCGATTGGCGAAAAGGACGAGAGCGGGCATCCAGCCAGTCCAGGTACCTCTTCGCCTCCGGCGTCACCGCGCAGTTAGAGAGCGTCTCCACCATCAGCTGCACAAACTGTAAGCGAGGGGCGCGCTCGATACACAGACGGTCCACCTCCAGACTGCGGACGGGGTCCCAATCCATAGAGCGCACGTCGTGCAGGTGCACGAACAGGGGACGCGCCAGCGTGGTCTGGAAACGCCGCGCCTGCAGATACTGCTCCACCTTGTAGGTCACGCCCGGCTCGTTGGGGAAGCCCACGATGGTCTGGAAGGGAATCCTTGCCACACGCGTTTTGCCGTCGGATAGGGGAAGGAGCACCGTATCGGTTCCCGCCGCGCCAAAGGGAATTTGCTCCCTCTCCGCCATTCGGAGCAGGATGCGTTCGTAGTCCATCCTGCCGATGATGAGTCCGTAAAAGAGCCACACTCCCAACAGCGTCACCAGCGACAGAGGCACTAACGCCGCTGCCAGCGCACGGATACGCTGATGATAACCCTGTGCCGGAGCAACGATGGCTGTCCACAGGCTCGCCCAGCAAAAGCTACCTGCCGCCGCAATCGCCAGCGAGATGCCCGCGAAAGTCAGCCAGCCGCGAGGATTCAGGTCAGCCAGCGCGCGTGCGCCCCCCGGCGGCACAAAAACGGTGGGAAAGTCGAACATGAATCGGTAGAGCGCAGCGCCGAAGTCGTAGCCGGTAAACTGCAGTACCAGCGCACCCGTCAGTCCGCAGGCGATGCCTCCCGATATTAACCGTGTCATCGCCCAGATGCTTATCCGTTTGCCGCGAAGGAACCAACCCGCCCCACCGTCTTCCGACCAGAGCAAGGCGGAGGTGACACAGAGTACACTGCATAACAGCATTAACCCCTGCGTGGACCGGTCGGATGCCCATCCACTCCCCAACACCACCAGTAACTCGATACCCAGCCATGCCACCACCAGCGCAGCGAGACGCAACAGAGCTGCCCTATTGCTCAGCAGGGAAGCGAAGGAAGGAAACGCCGTTCGCAGGGCGATTGCCAGAAGTAGAAGATAGACCACTGCCAGCAGCGCCGTACGCGACAGAAGCGCGACGGAGCCTGTCACCGAAATCCACCGCACTAGCGCAGAGGACCACGCCAGCGTATCCGGTATCGGCAGCCTCGAAGCGTCCAGCGAGCGCAGCACAGCGGGCAGAATACGCAGAGTTTCGATATGCACCCGCAGGAAGGTAGGCACCATACCCAGAACGGCGAAGCACAAGCCTACCAGCCACACTCGCCGTACCGAAAGCGTGTTCTCCATCACTCGCTCCCCAGAGGCAGGTCTATCATCAGCACGTCCACCGTATCACCGCGCCGCAGCTCGCTTCTCGCGGGAGCCACAATCAGTGCGTTCGCGCCCACCATCGACGCCACCATGCCCGACTCCTGCGCTCCTGT
>BEHS01000031.1 GCA_002898895.1 bacterium HR16
CCTGCTGGTGGCTACCTGCTACTGGATGAGCTCCATCGCTAGCATCACCTTCTTCCGCAATCTGGGGATGCTGCCGAGCCTGGTGAGGCTGGGCACGTTTGACTTCGTGCTGGTAAAACCGGTTCCGAGCCTTTTCTGGGTATCTTTCCGCTTCGTGAACTTGGATGAAATCGGCACGCTTATCGGTTCCTTTGCCATGCTGGGGTATGCGGTATCGCGGATGCGTCCTCTGCCCAACGCGGTGCAGGTGGTGGAGTACTTTGTGCTCTGTTTCAGCGGGTTGACGATGTATTACTCCTTCTACCTGCTGACGATGACCTTTTCCTTCTGGCTGGTGCGAGTGGACAACCTCTCCGCGCTGATAGACACCGTCCTGTATATGGCGCGCTTCCCAACGGACATCTTTCGCGGGATATTGCAGCGCATCCTCACCTTCGTCATTCCGCTGGCGTTCATCGCGACGATACCCTCCAAGGCGATGCTGGGCAGGATGGCATGGTGGTTATTGCCGGTGGGAGTAGGGCTGGCGGCGTTTTTGCTCGCGTGCGCGGTGGCGTTCTGGCGTTTTGCGACGAGGCATTATACAAGCGCAAGTAGCTGAGGATAACTATCTCCGCATCCGTGTCGTCGCCCCGCCGGGCTTTATGTGGAGCGATCTACACATTTCCGAACTCAAACTCACGCAGCAGCCTTTCGTAGTCATCATGACTGCCTATCCAGAACCAGATGACAGTATCCTCACGCACAACTCCGACTGCGCGGTAATCCCTGTTGATACGCACTGAATAAATAGGTTGTGTTGCGTGCACACGCTTGAAACGCAAGCTGGGGTGGCTTGGATTTTGTTGGAACAACTCGTGTGCCTTCTGTGTTTGTCGCTGCACTTCGGGCGGTAGAGCCTCATATAGCTCCCAGAATCTTCGTGTGGCACGGGAGGTCATTCATCACCCACCAAACGGCTTGGTCGCTCCTTCTGAATCCTCCTGCAGTGCCTGCTGTGCCATCCGTTCCAGCAGCGCCTGCGACCGGTTGAATAAAGCAGTCCATCGCTGTTCGGAAGCGATTTCCGCCAGTACCCATTCGGCAAGCCTGTCTTGCTCCTCTGGAGGCAGCTGCTCTATCTGATGCAACATCTCTTGCACGAGCAAAGTCATTCGTCTCGTCCTCCTTAAAGGGGTCTCAGTGGTATGTTACTACCCACACTGGGGGCTTGTCAAGGCGCAGGGGGCAACGGCAACCGGGCAACCCAGGGCAAGAATCTACAGGTGCTGGTTTGGATTCTCTATCCGCAATCCTTCCGCCTGGGCTGCTCTGTTCAGCTCATCGTCCGCAGACACAAACACCAGCGGTTCCGCACCGTAGTAAGTAAGTTCCTGCTGCACCGCCAGAGCGCTGGCCAGCTGGATGGCATCATAACCGCGAAGTCCATGCCTCTCCGCCAACTCCATCGCTTGCCGCACTATTGCAGGTACAGTCAGCACCACGCGATATTGCGCTTCAAAATGGCCCTTGAACGCCTCAACGATGGCCGTAGCATCCTGTATGGTTAATCGTCCCGCACGCGCCTGACGAACCACTGCCGCTACTACCTCCGCTCCCGTCACCAGCGCGATGAAAATTTCTTGCTCAGACCGCGGGGATGTAAGCGCAGTAATCCACCCTGTACCCGTCTCTTAGAGATAGCGTTTTACCAGCGCGCTGCTATCCAGATAGTAGGCGCCCATCTATCGCCTTTCCTGCACAATTATCTCGGAAAGAGATACCCCTTCTACCTGCACAGGGTGGAAATCTGCAACAGATGGATGAGGGGTGACGTTCAGGAGCACTCCCTTTGCTTGCAGTGAGCCTATCGCTGCAGATAGTCGGGCACGCTGTGCTTCCTCCTGCAGCTGGGCGATGAGCTGGACGACGGTTATCCCACGTGCCCTCGCCTGTTGCTCCAGCCGGGTGTAAATCTCATCTGGTATGTCCACGGCTCTGCCCATCAGAAACACCTCGGTTTTGGAGGATAGTACTGTCCAATGGTATGCTACCACCCGCAAAGGAGGCTTGTCAAGACGCAGAGATTTCTCCCTTCGCCTGCGGACAATCGGGCACGCTGTGCCTCCTCTTGCAGCTGGACAATGAGCTGGACGACGGTTATCCCACGCGCGTGGGTTCCCGTGGGGACTCACGCTCTGCTGTGACCGCTGTTTTCGGGTGCAATGGAGCGCATCCTTGCTTGCAGAGGAGCCGCAGCCGACGGCATCGAATCTCCACCTATCAGGTAAGTGCAAAAGGAGTGTCTGTATGCGCGCGTCACAGTTTCCCTTCGTCACCCTGCGGGATGTGCCTGCAGATGCAAGCAGTATGCATGAGCGTCTACTGCGTCGTGCGGGGTTTGTGCGCAAGGCAGAGGCGGGAACATACGTTTTCCTGCCTTTCGGAGCGCGCGTGCTTCGCCGGATAGAAGGTCTGCTTAAGGGGGAGTGTGAGGCTGCGGGCTTCCATCCGGTGATAACACCTCTGACGGGGCAGGTGCAAGCGGTGATCGACTCCGCACGACCTCAGGTGCGTTCGTGGCGGTCCTTACCGCTAAGGTGGTATACGCTGAATCAGGTACGTGATGAAGAGGTGGAACCGCGAGCGGGTCTGCTGGAAGCGCGAGAGAGCGTCCGCTTGCAGATGTGGTCTTTCGATGCGGATGCACTGTCGGCGACGGGAAGTGTAGCACTTATCAGGGATACGCTTGTCCATGCCTGTCGACGGATGGGAGCGACGACGCTTGCGGGAGAGGCGGACGGCTGGTTGTTGCTGGCAGAGGTAGAGGACGGCGAGGAGGTACTGTTACAATGTTCATCCTGCGGCAATGCCGCCGCGCCGGAGTGGTATCCGTTGTTTGATACCGATGAATCTACGCCGTCACAGGAGGCAGTACCGCCTGCCGAAGTCGTGAGCACGCCCGACTTGCGCACAGTGGACGAGGTAGCGCAATTTCTCGGCGTATCGCCGTCCAGACTGGTGAAGACGCTGTTGCTGGAGGTAGACGGTAAGGCGATAGCCGCGCTGGTGCGGGGCGACCACGAGTTGAGTCTGCCTAAGGTACGGCGTGCGCTGGGGGCGGACGTGGTGCAGATGATGTCGGCAGAGCGGGTGGAAGCGGTAAGCGGTGCGCCGGTGGGTTTCGCAGGACCGGTAGGGCTGAAGAATGTGCCCCTCATCGCCGACCGGGCAGTACGCGGGATGCAGGACTTCGTGGTGGGAGCGAATCTGGCAGATGCGCACCGTGTGCACGTTTGCTGGGGGCGCGACTTCGCCGAACCGGTGTGGGCGGACCTGCGGGTGGCTTCCGCCGGCGACCGATGCACCCGGTGCGGGGGCGATCTGGTGCTTCGACGGGGTATCTTTGTAGGGGAAGTACGTCTGTGGCAGGAAGAACATGAGCTGGTGTATGATGATGCTGAGGGGGCGCAGAAACCGGTGCAGGTGACGCTGGGGGAGTTGAACCTGACGCGCACGCTGGCGGCTCTGGTGGAAGCGAACCATGATAGCGACGGGATAGTATGGCATCCGCAGGTTGCTCCTTTTGAGGTGGCAATCCTGCTGCTAAACCCATCCGAAGAGGCACACCGGGACGTGGCGGAGAGGCTGTATCTCTGCCTGCAGGAGCTTGGTGTCAGCGTGCTGCTGGACGACCGCGACGGGCGTGCGGGCGCGAAGTTCAAAGACGCCGACCTGACGGGTATACCGGTTCAGGTGGTTGTCGGGCGGTCTGCGTCGGATGGGAAGGTGGAGGTACGTCTGCGCCGCGACAGGCAGCCGTATCAGGTTGGCGTGGAGGATGCGCCGATTGTGGTGGAAGAGCTGCTGCGCCGTGAAACAGAGGAAGAGCGATGAAGGTTGTACGTCTGCTGGTGCTTCTTGGTCTACTGATAGTGCTTGGCTTACAGTTTCGCACCTGCCTGCGTCCGGCGATGACCGGTCAACCGGCGGCGGAACTGGTTGCCTCGCGCTGGTTTAACTCCGAGCCGCTGACCATGCAGAATCTGCGCGGCAAGATGGTACTGCTGGATTTCTGGACGGTATGGTGAGGAGGTTGTATGGCAGGGCTGCCGGAGGTAGCCCGTGTATACGAGAGGTATTCGCCTCACGGACTGACGGTAATCGGCGTGCACGACGCTTCAGGCAAGCCGGAGGAGATTGAACAGGCACTCCGCGAGAAGGGGGTAAAATACCCGGTGATGCGCGATACAGATGCTCGCGAGACCTTCTCCGGTTATCGAATCGTCGGCGTTCCGCATCTGATTCTGGTGGGAAAGGACGGTAAAATACTGGCGGACGGGAAACCGCTCGAGGAGATGGAGAGGCTGATTCAACGGGAACTGGGTGTGCCATGATTCGGAAGCCAGCGGTGTTAACGGTGACCCTCAACGCGGCGGTGGACAAGACCTACCGTGTGGAGGGTTGTTGTCTGGACCGAGTGTTCCGCGTGGAAGCGGGCAGGGTGGTTGCGGGTGGAAAGGGCATCAATGTGGCGCGGGTATTGCACACGCTGGGCGTGCCGGTTGTGGCGACGGGCTTTCTGGGTGGTCACAACGGCGCGTTCATTCTGGACAGCCTGCAGCAGGAGGGCATCCCCGGTGACTTCGTGTGGACGCAGGGCGAGAGCCGTGTGTGCCTGGCGATAATCGACCCCGTTGCGGGCACGCAAACCGAGCTGAACGAAATCGGACCGGTTATCCATCCCGAAGAGGTGTGGGCGTTAGAGCAGAAGCTGGCGCAACTGCTACCCCAGTTTGCGTATGTGACCCTCTCCGGTAGCGCGCCGCCGGGCGTGCCTGCCGATTTCCACGCGCGCGTGATTCGTCTGGGGCACAAAGCGGGCGTTAAAGTGGTGCTGGACAGTAGCGGTGACCTGCTCAAGCATGGCGTGGAAGCGGTTCCCTGGATGGTGAAGCCCAACCGCGCGGAGTTGGCCGCCATCTTCGGGCGCGAACCGGCGGATGTGGACGAGGCAGCACAAATGGCACGGCAGTTGCTTGGGAAAGGGATCGAGGCAGTGGTGGTCACACTGGGCAAACAGGGAGCGGTGTGGGTGAGCGCGGAAGGGGAGTGGTTCGCCAGTCCCCCGGAGGTAGAGTTCGTGAGCGCGGTCGGCTCCGGGGACTCGATGCTGGCGGCGATGCTGTATGCGGTGGTTCAGGAGATGTCGCCCCCTGATGTGCTTCGCTGGGGCGTTGCGGCGGGCGCGGCGAACGCAGCAGTGTTCGGCGCCGGGTTCTGCACAAAGGAGCAGATTGAGGCTCTGGTGCCGAAGGTAGTGGTGAAGGCTTTTGACCGGCATCTGGCGAAACCGCAGTGTGTATGAACACCGAAATCACAACCCTTCCCAAATGGCAGCTGCAGGCAGTGCAGGTGGGGCAGTCCATCGCCACCACCATGATTCTGTACGGTCAACCCTACTATGCCAGGCGTGCGCTGGACTGGAACCCCTCCACCATCGCGCTGGCGCAAATCACGATAGGCGTGCTCACCGCTATCGGCTCGGTGCTGGGGGGAAGGGTGATCGAGCGATACGGGAGCCGCGCTTCGCTCAGGGTGGGACTGCTTGGGCTGATAGCGGGTTCGCTTGCCGGGTACGTGCTGCCCGAAGGCTGGAATATGGTGACCGCGATTGTGCTGGTGGCTGGGTTTCAGGGGTTCATCTGGCCCGCTATCGAAGCTGCGTTGACGCGCGGCGAACCCCAGCACCGCGTGCAACATCTGGTGGGCATGTACAACCTCGGCTGGTCGGGGGCGAGCGGTTTCTCCTTTTTCATCACCACTCCGCTGATGAGCGCATTCGGCTTGCGGGCGATGTTCACTCTTCCCCTCGCGCTCTACCTGTTCAACCTGTTTATGGTGTGGAGAGTGCTGCCTGACTACGACAGCATCCCCGACGAGCATCACACGGTAGTAGACACGGAAGGAATGGAGCTTACCCCGCAACAGCGCCATGCCTTTCGTCTGCTGGGCTGGCTGGCAAACCCGATGGCGTACGTGGCGATTAACGTGGTAGTCACCTACAACCCTGTGGTGGCTCAGCGCATTGGGGTGAGTTTCGCCACCGCCAGCAGCTGGTTCAGCCTGTGGTTTTACGTGCGTATGGTGGCTTTTGACCTGCTGCGCCGATGGAGCGGGTGGCACTACCGCCCATGGATGCTGTTCGGCGCGTTCGGGATAGCCATGCTGGGCTTTGCGGGCATGATGCTGGCGCCGTCGCTATCGGTGCATCTGCTCGCACAGGTGTTGTTCGGATTGAGTATCGGCTTGTTGTACCAGTCTTCCCTGTTCTACTCGATGGCGGGTAGCGAGGAGAAAGGCACGCACGGCGGCTTCCACGAGTCCTTCATCGGTCTGGGCATCGCAGCGGGGGCGAGCATGGCGTTTCTCGGTGACCGCATCGCGCCACAGCACCCCGCACTCTCGGTGGGGCTGGTATGGGGCGTGATGGCGGTGGCTTTGCTGCTGATGTGGCGAATAGCCAGATGGGCAAGGAGTAAAGAGGAAGGGTAAATTATTCGCCCCAACAGGAAAAACGTTGCCCATCGCGAATCCCGAATCAACATCACTTACCATACCGGAAGGGAGGCAGGAATCATGTCGTTCAAGTATGAGATGGCGCGCTTCATCCCGTTTCGCGATGCAGAGGTGTGCGCCCGTGTACGAGCCATCCCGCGCGAACGCATCACCGAGCACCCCAACCCCGATTTCAGGATTCGCGTTATAGACGATCGCGCGGAGTTCTACGCTGCCTTCGCCACCGACATTGTGACCCGCATCAAGCAGGCGCTGGATGAGGGCAGGCAGTTTGTGGGCATCTTTCCCGTCGGACCCATGCCGCAGTATCCCATCGCGGCGGAGATGATTAACCGCCTGCGTATCCCCATGCACCATGTACATACTTTCAACATGGACGAATACGCCGATCAGGACGGCAACACTGCCCCACGCGATTGGGAAGGCTCGTTCCAGCGGGCGATGTGGGAGAGCTTCTTCTCGCGCATTGACCCCGACCTGCGCCCGCCGGAGAAGCAGATTCACTTCCCCACCACCGATGTCATCAAGGACTACAGCAAGATGATTGCGGACATGGGTGGAGCAGATGTGTGCTACGGAGGCATCGGCTGGTGTGGGCATATCGCCTTCTGGGAGGCGCACCTTGGCGACGAATTCGGCGATGACCTCGAAGCTTACAAAAGAGCCGGGGCGCGACTGGTGGAGCTGCACCCGATGACCATCATGCAGAACGCCCTGCACTCCTTCGGCGGCGACTGGTCGTGGGTGCCTCCTAAAGCAAACACCATCGGTCCGGCGGACATTCTGGGCGCGAAGCACCGCTCCTTCTGGCTGGACGGCGACCTGGGCGGCGGCGTCTCGTGGCAGAGGTTCATCGCGCGGCTGGTGGCGCACGGTCCCGTCAACACCTACGTACCCGGCAGCATCCTGCAGCTTGCCCGTACCGACTACACCCTGCTGGGCGGTGTGGCGGACAACGTAGAAATCCACATGAGCTGAGGGGGGAATGCTACAATGGCAGAGTATGGCGTGCTGGTTCACGGCGCGGGCTGGGTATCCACCGAGCACGTACGCGCCTATCAACGCAATCCTTACACGGAAGTGGTGGCTATCAGCAGTCGCACCCGCGAGAGCGCGGAACGACTCAAAGAGACCACCGGTGCGGTGAACGCGAAGATTTACACCGACTACGAGCAGGCGCTGGCAGACCCGAACGTGCATCTGGTCTCTATCTGCACCCCGCCCAACCTCCATCCGCGTGAGACCATCCTCGCAGCGCAGGCAGGCAAGCACATTCTGATCGAAAAGGCGGTCGCTAACAGCCGCGAGGAACTTATCGAGATGGTGAAGGCGGTGCGCAAAGCGGGCGTGAAGACGGTGGTGAGCTTTGTGCTGCACTGGAATCCGCAGTTCATGATTATCAAGCGACTGCTGGAACAGAACGCCATCGGACGCATCTTCTACGCGGAGGTGGACTACTGGCACCACATCGGACCGCACTACCGCCAGTACAAGTGGAACGTGAAAAAGAGCGTGGCAGGCAGTTCCTTCCTGAGCGCGGGATGCCACGCGGTGGACGCCATCCGCTACTTCGTGCAGGACGAAATCGAGGAGGTGATGGCGTACTCCAACAACACCGACCGCAACTACGAGTACGATACCAACGTGGTGGCAGCGGTGCGGTTCAAGGGCGGCGCGATCGGTAAGCTGTCGTCCATTTTGGATTGCCGATGCCCGTATGCGTTCAATATCGACCTGCTGGGCGAGCGGGGAACCCTGCGCGACAACCGAATCTGGGCGAAGGACCTGTTCCCCGGACAAACCGACTGGATTACCGTGCCCACCATCCGCCCCGATAGCGGCGACGTCACGCACCATCCGTTCCACGGCGAGATTGACCACTTTGTGGACTGCGTGCGCAACAACGTGGAGAGCCACGTGAGCCTGTACGACGCGGCGAAGACGCACGAGGTCATCTACGCCATCGACGAGTCGGCGGCAACGGGCAAACCGGTGAAAGTTCGCTACGAGGCGTCGGCGATATAGGAAGACAACGGATACATACGGATGATACAACCGTGTGTATCCGTTGCATCTGTGTTCATCCGTGTGCTCTTCCCGAAGGACGCGGATAGACATGCGTTATCACAATATACATGAGGAGGTATCCGAATGCGTGTTTTGGCTGTGGGCGCACATCCCGACGATATCGAAATACTCTGTGCGGGCACGCTCCTGCGTTACCGGCAACAGGGGCATGAGGTGATCATCTGCGTCGCCACCAACGGCGAGCAGGGACACTTTGTGCTGAAGCCGGAGGAACTGCGCCAAATCCGCCATCAGGAGGCGAAAGCGTCCGCCGACCTGTGCGGGGCGGAACTGCTCTGGATGGACATCCCCGACGAGTTCATCTATCACGACCACGCCACACGCATGGCGTTCATCGAAATGGTGCGCAAAGCCTGCCCCGACGTGGTGATTACCCACAACCCCGATGACTACCACATGGACCATCGTGTGGTGTCCGAGCTGGTGTTCGTCAGCACTTTCATGGCAACCCTTCCACACGTGGAGACCGAGAGCCCGCCCACACCACGCCTGCCGGTGATATACTACATGGACAGCCTGGCGGGGGCAAGCTTCATCCCCACCGAGTACGTGGACATCACTCCGGTGATCGAGCAGAAAATCGCTATGATGGAGTGCCACCAGAGCCAGGTGAAATGGCTGAAAGAGCACGACAACATCGACATCACCGACTTCATCCGCGTGATGGGGCGGTTTCGCGGGCTGAGCGCGGGCGTGATGTACGCCGAAGGCTTCCGCAGGCTGGAAGCGTGGGGCAGAGGAACGGTAACGCGGTTACTGCCGTAGCGACGGACGTGTTGCTTGCAAAGCTCAACGATTTGTGCTATGCTACGTGTGGATGAACACGGCTTGGTAATGGAGTGGTGCGTATGGGCAAGCAATGGATTGTCTCCGACCCAAAGGTCATGATGGGCAAGCCGGTCATTGCTGGCACGCGTATCACGGTAGACCTCATTCTCGAAAAGCTGGCGGCTGGTGAAAGCGTGGAGCAAATTCTGGAGGCGCATCCCCATCTGAGCCGCGAGGCAATCCTTGCCGCGATAGCCTATGCCCGCGATGTGCTGCGTGCCGATGTGGTATATCCTCTGGCAGAGACGGCGGTATGAACCTTTGACAGACGATTAGCGCCAAATTTCGCAACCTGAAGGTTGCGGCTACAACCCTGCGAAGGCAGGGTTTGGTTTGCGGGGGCGCGGCTTCAGCTGCCAACCCATACGCCTGAGGGCTAAACACTTGTCAGGCTGAACGAAGTAAAGCATCTTCGAGATTCTTCGCTCCGCTCAGAATGACAAATATTTGCTGTCATGCTGAACGCAGTGAAGCATCTCAGAGATTCTTCGCTCCGCTCAGAATGACAGGTTTAGTGTGTGTTCTTGTCATGCTGAGCGCGAGCGATGAATCTCAATTGGAGGGATGCGCTCTGTTGCATCCGTCAGATTTGTGGTCACGACGGAGCACGACCCTCCCATGCGGACATTCGGTCGCGACAGAGCGTGCCCTCAGGTTCTGGTAAGGAGGTAAAAGCCGATGACCAGCGATACAACCAGCTCCGCCCGCCATTTCGCGGTTATCGCACTGGGGCTTACCGTTATTGGGGTGGTAATGCTTGTGGCTGGGAGGCAAGCAAGCGGACTGGAGATACTTAGCCTCTCCGGTATGTTTGCCCTGTTGGTGGCTTCGGTAGTGGGCATCATCGCGCTGGTGATAGCAGTGGTGAGCCGGGTGAGCGGTGCGACGGTGGCAATGGCTGGTGCGGCGATTGTCGCGCCGGTCGTCATGTTGTCAGCAGTGCTTTTTCCCATCTTCCGCTCCGCCCATATCGTAGCACAGAGTAGGCTCTGTATGCAGCACCTGAGGACACTGAGCATGGCAATGCTTCTCTACGCAGAGGATTGGGACAAACGCTATCCGCCCTCGCGCACATGGTGTGATAGCATCCGACCCTACGTGCGCTCGATGGATGATTACCGTTGCCCTGCGGCGCGCCATCTGCAGTGCGGATACGCCATGAACGCCCGGCTGGACCGATTCAAGATGGAAGACCTTGCGCAACCTGAGGAAACAGTGATGCTTTTTGACGCCATCGGCGGCTGGAATCTGGCGGGTGGGAAGGAGCTGGTCGCCCGAAGACATGGAGACACCCCGAACTTTGCCTTTGCGAACGGGCGTGTAGCGTACCGATACAGGGTGGATTCACTACGGTGGGAAGCGCGCTAAAAATCACCCCTCTCACATGCGCGGAGAGGTTGCCCCATCCCGACCTCCTCCATGAACGGGGGAGAAACTGCTCCCGCCCCGCTCGCTGGGGCTGAGGTGGGGTGCGAGATTCCCCCGGTAACCTGCAGCTGCAGGCTTTAGCGCAAACCCACGCCTGCACGTGCCTGCCCATGCAGGAAACCACCTTGCCTGCGCCGAAGAATCCCGTGAAAGCGACCGGCGCAAGGAGGGTATCCCCCTTCACACCCGCTGCCGGTTATGTTATCATAAGGTAAAGCCAAACGCCGAAGAAGGTGACGAACATGACGGTGCGTTTCATGCGGGCGTGGATGCCCCTGCTATGGCTGGGGGTTTTGACTGCGGTGGCGTGGAGCCAGCCTTCGGTAGCCCCGGAAGTAGCGGATGCCTATAAGCGTCTGGCGGGAGCAGTCTCTTCCGAGCGTATTCGTCAGACGGTGTATCAGCTCTCCTCGTATCCCTCCCGTGTCGCGGGGTATCCGGGCTCCGAGCAGGCGGCGAAATGGATTGAGGAGCAGTTTCGCCAGATAGGGCTACAGCGCGTAACCACAGAGGAGTTTACGGTGACCGTCCCCGTGGACAAAGGGGCGAAACTGCAGGTGGGTAATCGCGAGTTCCCTCTCTACGCGATGTGGCCCAACCTCGTGCGTACCTCCCAACTGCCGCCGGAAGGCATCACGGGACCCATCATCTATGCACGCGACGGCAAACTGCCCAACTTCAGCGGCAAGAACGTGGAGGGCAGTATTGTGCTGGTGGACTTCAACTGCGGTACCGACTGGCTGAACGCCCCGCGTCTGGGAGCGAAGGCGGTCATCTTTATCGAACCGAACGCCACCATGCGCGGTGAAGCGGAGTCCAAGTTCATCGGCATTCCGGTCACGGTTCCACGCTTCTACATCCGCAAGAGCGACGCCGCGCCGCTGCTTGCGCTCACCGCCGAGCGACGCGAGGTGAAGGGCACGCTGTTCTGCAACATGCCCTGGGAGCGACGCACCACGCGCAACATCATCGGCTGGCTGGAAGGAACCGACCCCAGGTTTAAGAACCAGATAATCGTTATCTCCGCCTATTACGATGCCATGTCCGCCGTGCCTGCGCTGGCACCCGGCGCGGAGAGCGCGTGTGGCCTTGCTGGACTGTTAGAAGTTGCCCGCGCCTACAAGGCAAACCCGCCCAAGCGTACCATCATGTTCATCGCCACCAGCGCACACTTCCTCTCGCTGCAGGGTGTGCGCGAATGGATGGACCGGCACATGTTCGAGCTGGAACGACCGAACGTCGGTCAGCGTCTGGTGAACTCGCTTATCGGCGCGGTCGGCATCAAGCCGAAACAGAAGAAACTGCTGGACATCTACCTCTTCCTCTCGCTGGACCTTTCCAGCAAATCGCGGCAGGTGGGGTTGTTCTATAAAGGCTATTTCTACGACATGCGCGAGGACGTGCAGAATCGTTTCTCGGACACCGCGCGCATTTGCCGCGAGAACGCCGAGAAGGTGGGCTATGTGCTCGGTTTTGACCACAAGAAGGCGTTTGCCGACGGCGTGAACCCGGTGGAGGGCAAGAACTGGCGCAACTACCTGCCGGGCAAGTTCGCCTTCGACGCGGAGGTGGTCACGCTGTCGGGCGCGAACGGTATGACCTTCTGCACCACCGACGACTCGCGCGCGCTGGTGGACACCCCCTTCGACACGCCGGAGAAGGTAAACGTGGCGAACATCACGCGCCAGACGAAGCTGATAGCCTGTTTGCTGTACCACATCCTGAACGATACCAACGCGCCGGGCGAGCTGAACGTGCCGCGCTTCCCCATCTCCGAGCCGGGTAACTTCCAGACGATGGGCTTGCAGGGCGGGTTCGGCACGCTGGACGGGCAGGTAGTGCTGTTCGACCCGCGCAAGAGCTTTATTCCCAACCAGCCAGTGCCCGGCTCGCTGGCGGTGGTGCGCCACGCTACCAAGACCTTCATGGGCGTGCGTGGCAACATGATTCAGATGGTGGGCGAGGACGCCTACTTCCGCTTCCCCGGTATCCCGCCCATCACCGCCTATGGCTGGAACAAGATAACCAACATCGCGGCGTACCGCCTCAACGAGCAGACGGGGGAGATTGAGTACGCTCCCGACCTGGGGGTTACCGGAGCATCTGAATACGCTATCGACTTCACCATGTCCACCGGGCGCAAAACCACCCGTATCGTGGTCTTCCGTTGCGTGCCCACCTCCATCTACGACCTGGTAGACCAGCAGGCGCTGCGTGCGCTGACCACTCTGGACGTGCTGGACGGTGAGACGAACGGACAGCCTCGCATGTACGGCTCTACGCTGGCGACGGTGCAGGACTACTCGCTGACCTCCTACGTGGAGGACGTGGCGGTGGTGTTTGCGCAGCCGGGCTCGCGCATCAAGATTATGATGGGCGTGGGACCCGGAGCCACCCGATTCCTGCTGATTAACTCCACGCCCCAGAAGCCGGAAGGGGAAGGGTATCTGGTTGCCGGAAGCGCAGAAGAGGCGCAGGGGTTCGTGGTGCGCGCCTTCTCGGAGCGGGAGCTGACCGAACGCGACCTGATCGCGCGTGGCGGAACCATTGCCAACACCGCCCTGCGCGTTGCCGAAGATATGTGGAATCTGGACGAATGGCGCATGAGCCGCCTGCGTCGCTTCCGCATCATCAACGAAGGGCTGGAGCAGCTACACAGCTTGGCGAAGGAGCATCTGGATAAGGCTCGCGCTGCGCTGGAACGCAAGGACTACGCCACCTTCGACACTTACGCCCGCGCGGCGTGGGGTTACGAGGCGCGCGCCTATCCCGACGTGCAGGCGACCGCCAACGACGTGGTGCGCGGTGTCATCTTCTACATGTTCCTGCTGATGCCGTTCGCCTACTTCATGGAGCGGTTACTGTTTGGCTTCAGCGACCTCAAGCGCCAGCTGTTCGCGGCGTTCGTCATCTTCCTGCTGGTGTTTTTCGCCTTCAGCCAGATACACCCGGCGTTCCAGCTGGTAAGCAACCTGTTCGTGGTACTGCTGGCGTTCATCATGCTTGCGCTATCACTGCTGGTCACCTTTATGGTGGCGGGCAAGTTCGAGGAGCAGCTGAAGCAACTCAACCGCCAGATTAGCGGTATTCACCGCGCGGACATCGGGCGGGTGAGTGTGGCGTTTGCGGCGTTCAACCTGGGCGTGTCCAACATGCGCCGGCGCAAGGCGCGAACACTGCTCACCAGCATCACCCTGATATTGCTCACCTTCATCGTGCTGTCGTTCACCTCCATCGTGAACGTGCTGCGCTTCAACAAGGTTCCCGCACCGGGCACGCCGCTGTACAACGGCATCATGATTCGCACCGCGCTGTGGGAGCCGCTTCAGGAACCGGCATACCGCTTGCTGCACGATGAGTTCCGCGATAGAGCGGTTGCGCCGCGTTCGTGGTTCTTCGGAGCGGCGTTCGGCGAGCAGTCGTTCCTCACCCTGCGCCGAGGCGACCGCCAGTACGATGCCAAAGCGGCTGTAGGCTTGTCTCCTGCCGAGTCGGAGGTTACTCAGCCACAAAAGGCTCTGGTAGCGGGACGCTGGTTCCGCGAGGGCGACCGCTATGCGGCTATCGTGCCCACCGCCATCGCCCAGCAGCTGCGCATTGAGCCCGAAGATGTGGGCAAGGCGAAGGTGAACTTCAGCGGCGTGGATTACACAGTCGTCGGTATTCTGGATAGCCAGAAGTTCAAGCAGATTACCGACCTGGACCGCGAGCCTCTGACGCCGGTGGACTTCATCCTGATGCAGAAGATGCAGAGGCAGGGCGCGGGTGCGGGTGAAGCGGGCTTCCGCGAGTACGTGCACCTCGAGCCGGACGCCTGTTTCTATGTCCCTTACAAGACGCTGATGAACATCGGTGGCGAGATACGCAGTATCGCCATCTCCTTCGCCACGCCCGATGAGGTGAAGGTAGTGCTGGACAAGCTGATGCCGCGTCTGGGCTTGAACATCTACGCGGGTCAGGGCGACAGAACGTGGCGCTACTCCACCCTGGCAGCCACATCGGGACGGGGCATCGAGTTTATCGTCATCCCCGTGCTGATTGCCGCGCTCATCGTGTTGCAGACGATGCTGAGCAGCGTGTACGAGCGTGTGAAGGAGATACACATCTTCTCCTCGCTGGGCTTGTCACCCACGCACATCGGTTTGCTGTTCCTGGCGGAGGCGATGGTGTACGCCATCATCGGCTCGGTGACTGGATACTTCCTCGGTCAGCTCAGCGCGAAGATTATCGTCTGGCTGAACGTACCGGGGCTGTATCTGAACTTCTCGTCGATGGCAGCGGTGGTCTCCACGCTGATTGTGGTGGCGACCGTGCTGGGTTCCACCATCTATCCGGCGCGGAAGGCGTCGGAGGTGGCGACGCCCGCTCTGGAGCGCACCTGGCGTGTACCGGAGC
Source organism: bacterium HR16 (assembly GCA_002898895.1). Taxonomy (GTDB): domain Bacteria; phylum Armatimonadota; class HRBIN16; order HRBIN16; family HRBIN16; genus HRBIN16. Next base: position 15,298 of record BEHS01000031.1, read on the forward strand.
CGGAAGGCGACGAATGGCGTATCCCGATGCCCTTCTCGGTGACGCGCGTGCAGGCAGCAGGGTTAAACTCCTTCCTCAGCGAGTGGCTGCAGGCGTATGAGGAGTACTCCATCGGCGACTTCGTGACGCAGGGTGTGAAAGCGGAAGAGTACGAGCACGATGGCGGTACCGCCTACCGCATCACCTGCACCGCGTGGGTTGCGCCGTTTGACCTGGGCGTCAGCCAGAACGTGGAGATCGAAGCCACACCCACCGATATGCCCGACGTGTACGAGCTGCACCTGACGCTCACGCGCCTGAGCGGTGACATCGCCAACTGGAAGCGTGTGAACCGGCGGTTCCTGAACACCCTGCGCAAGCAGTTCCTGATATGGCGAACACTGCGCCAGGAGGAGCGCGAGCGCTACCTGCAGAAGACCGACGGGCGACAGCCCGCAGGCGTGCCCAGCACTCAACCGGCGACAGGTGCGTAGGCTGTAAGGAGGACATGCGCTCTCGGGGGAGGAAGCGAATTGGGCTATTATGTGATTGCGCATGACGGCAACCGTTACGGGCCGGCGGATATCGAGACGCTCCAGCAGTGGGTGCGTGAGGGGCGTGTTGCGCCTAACACGACGCTGGAGGACGAGTTTACAGGCACACAGGTTCGAGCGAGCCTGCTACCGGAGCTGAGCCACCTGTTTCCGTCAACGGCTCCGCCGCCCACCGATGCCACTCGCCAGCCGCCCCCGATGCCGCGTTCTGCAGGCACCCCCAGCGGTGAGGCGACGGCAGCACTGGTGTTCGGTATTCTGGGGCTGATATGCTGCCCGGTGTTCAGTATCGCCTCTCTCATTCTGGGCAAACAGGAGATGAACCGTATCGATCAGGGGATGTCCGCTGTAGAAGGGCGTGGGCTGGCGCAGGCGGGATACATTCTGGGCATTGTGTCGCTGGTGATATGGGTTCTGGTAATAACAGTGTGGGTGCTTGCGTTTGGTACGATGTGGCACGAGGCTTCCCGATCGCAACCGCCGTTTTCACCGCGGTGATGGTAGATGGGGCGAGGGGTACTGCTGTTGCTTGCAATGGCAGGTATAGCGAGTATCGCCTACTGGATACAGCCATACGTGGAGCGTGGGCCCACGTTGTGCCTGTTCCACGTGCTGACTGGCAAGCCGTGTCCGACGTGTGGCATGACACGCGCCACCTGTGCGCTGGCGCATGGCGAATGGGCGAAGGCAATACGCTACCATCCGCTGGTGGTGCCTTTCTGGATGGCTCTGGTGGCGATGTTGTGGACGCACTTTGTGCTGCCGTTGTCCGAAAAGACGGAACGCTGGCGTGGGCTGAGCCTGTGGGCGTTCCTGGTGGTGGTGGGAGCGGGACTGCTGATACGAATGGCAGAGTGGCTCAGGTAGGAGGACGAGATCACGACGTGCCCTGAAAGGCGTCTTGACTGATTGTCTTGTCATGCTGAGCGATAGCGAAGCATCTCTTTGTGGCGATGGAACGAGATTCTTCGCTTCGCTCAGAATGACAGAGTTGGTGTGTGTTCTTGTCATGCTGAGCGTTAGCGAAGCATCTCAGAGTAGCGATGACATGAGATTCTTCGCTTCGCTCAGAATGACAGGGTTGATGTGTGTTCTTGTCATGCTGAGCGTTAGCGAAGCATCTCTTTGTGGCGATGGAACGAGATTCTTCGCTCCGCTCAGAATGACAGGGTGGGTGTGTGTTCAGAATGACGGGGTTGATGTGTGTTCTTGTCATGCTGAGCGTTAGCGAAGCATCTCAGAGTAGCGATGACATGAGATTCTTCGCTCCGCTCAGAATGACAGGGAGAAACGACCGGGAAGGAACGACAGTAATGCGAGCCGATATCGAACGATTCGGATAGACACACTGTCCGTAGAGCAGACGGGTCAAAGGAGGGTAAAAACCGTTGGCAATCCGTGATGAAATCGCCTTAGCGCGTGAAACCGCGGAAACACAATCGGTAGAGGCTGGGCAACGCTTTGAAGAAGGGTTTACCGTTCGCACCGCAATCGGTACCCTGTTCATCGCCTTCATCATGTTGCCCGGCGCACTGTATCTCGGACTGGTTGCGGGGCAAGGGCTTGGACCCGCCGCGCAGTGGGTGACCATCGTGCTGTTCGCCGAGGTGGCAAGGCGTTCGTTCGCGCCCCTCAAAAAGCAGGAGATTTACATCCTGTTCTATGTGGCTTCCTCGCTGACGGTGCTGATGTCGGGTGGTATCGGTCTGTCGGGAGGTCCTTTTGGCTGGCTGATATGGAACCAGTACTTCATCCAGTCACCGCCTGCGACGCCGATAGCCGACCAGATACCCACCTGGGCAGTACCGCGCCCGGATAGCCTGGCGATACTGCATCGCACTTTCTTCCATCGCGACTGGCTCATCCCGATTGTGCTGCTGGTGACCAACGAAATCTTCGGGCGCATGATGTGGATGGGACTGGGCTACACGCTGTTCCGCATCACCAACGACGTGGAGCGATTGCCCTTCCCGATGGCGCCGGTTGCCGCGTCGGGTGCGACCGCTCTGGCAGAAGCCGGGCGTAAAGAGGAATCGTGGCGCTGGCGTGTGTTCTCCACCGGCGCAGTCATCGGCTTAGTGTACGGCTTTTTCTACCTGGCTATTCCCATCTTTACCAGCGTGCTCTTCGGTAAGGCGTTCATGCTCATCCCGATACCCTTCTTTGACCTGGTGCCGAACACCGAGCACATTCTGCCCGCGGCGTTAACCGGCTTGTCGGGTGACCTGGGGCTGGTGCTCACGGGCTTTGTCATCCCCGCGCCGATTGTCATCGGCAGCGCGACCGCCAGCATCCTTTGCCAGGTGTTCACCAATCCGATTCTGCAGAGGGTGGGATTGCTCCCCGACTGGTATCCGGGCATGAGCACCATCCAGACCCAGCTGACGGTGAGCATGAACTTCTGGCTGAGCGTTGGCATCGGCGTGCAGCTGGCAGTGGCGTTCATCGGTATCGTAGCGGTGGTGCGGGTTCTGGTGTTCCGCAAGCAGCTGGTGGCGAATCGCGGTAGTCTTTCACAAATACCTGTGGGGCGTGGTGACAAAGCAAACACGGTGTACCTCGCCATCGGCGCGTGGCTGGTTGCCACGGTCGGCGTCATCACGATTGCCCACCAGCTGGTGCCGGGCTTCCCGCTGTGGATTTTCATCTTCTTCGGGCTGGTGTGGACGCCGATTAACTCCTACATCTCGGCGCGTATGATCGCTCTCACCGGACAGGGCGTGAGCTTCCCTTACCTGCGCGAAGCCACCATCCTGAAGACGGGATACGACAGGGTAGACATCTGGTATGCGCCCATGCCTCTGGCTGACCACGGCTGGGCGGCGCAGCGCTTCCGCGAGGTGGAGCTCACCGGCACGCGCTTCACCAGCATCCTGTACGCCGAGGCGTTTATGCTGCCGGTGGTACTGCTGGCGAGCTTCCTGTTCTGGGCGTTCTTCTGGCACACTAGCCAGATACCCTCGGCGCAGTATCCGTATGCGCAAAAGTTCTGGCCGCTCCACGCGCAGATGAACGCGCTGTGGCAACAGATTAACCTGAAGGGTAGCAGCACAGGGCAGTGGTTGCTGCGGGCGTTGCGCACGGACTACATCATCGGTGGGTTCACGGGTGGTGTCGCGCTGTTTGCGATATTCTCCGCTCTGAGACTGCCTCTGCTGTTCTATTACGGTTTCGTGGGTGGTATCGGTGCACTTCCGCACTATACTATCCCCATGCTGTTCGGTACCATTTTGGGGCATCGCTACTTCGCCCGCCGCTTCGGCACAGAGCAGTGGCGATTGTGGGCGCCGGTGTTGCTGGCGGGGTTCTCCTGCGGCATGGGCTTAGTCGGCATGGCGGCTATCGCTCTTGCCATCATCGGGCGGTCGGTGTCGTATTTGCCCTACTGAATGTGATAGAATAGAGGTGAGGCACAGACGTGCTGTGGAGGAGTTTCGATGAGTGAGGTAATCCAGATGTATTTCGGCTGGCAGGAAGCGTTACCGATTATCGTCATCATCGTCGTGCTGTTCGGGGCGCGCCGACTGCCGGAGCTGGCACGCTCGGTGGGCGAAAGCCTGCGCGAGTTCAAGAAAGCCACCTCCGAGGTGCTGGATGATGAACCGGCGCATCCCGCACCGGCGAAGACCGAGAAGAGCACTGAACAGCAGTCGTAGAGGACGAGGTCTGAGCATAGCGTGAAACACGGGCTGGCGCCGGAGCAGATAGTGGGGTGGCAAGGGGTCAGCCTGCGGGTACCTCCCGATTGGAGTGTAACCGGATTTCAAGGCGATGCAAAGGAGGGGTATTTGCGCATCGATTCGCCCGGCAGTCTGGTCGCCGAGGTGCGCTGGGCGCAAGCAAGAAAAGCGGTGGACGTTCGCAAGCGACTGGACGCCTACCTGAACCTGGTGGAGCGCCAGGCGAAGAAGCGCAAAGTAACCTTTACCGGACGCATCAAGCCATCGGAAGACTGGGAAGGCGCGCTGGAGTTTAACTATCGCGCCGACCGGAAGGTGCGTGGGTTCATCCGGCAGTGTCCGCAGTGCCGTCGGGTGGTCATCGCACAGGTAAGCGGTGACAAGGACGATGCGGTGGTCAACGTTGCGAACCAGTTACTGGATACCTTGCAAGACCACTCGGAGGACGGCTGGTGGACGTGGGCTCTGCTGGGGTTGGTGGTCCGGCTGCCGGAGCGGTTTGCGCTGGTGAAATCGCAGGTGATGTCGGGCTACCTGTTGTTGCAGTTCCGCAGCCGTTACACAGAAGTGAGCGTAGAGCGGTGGGGGCTTGCGGATGTGACCTTGAAACGCTGGACGCTGGCGGAGTGGGCGCTGCAGGCTACGGAGTGGAAACGGCTGAAGAGGCAGTATACGCAGGGCGATGTCAAGCAACATCCTGCTGTGCAGCTGGTCGGGAGGCGTCTTGCGCCAACGGTGTGGCTGCGCCGAAAGATAGAGCGACTGGTTTTGCGCCGACCGGAAGAGGTACGCGGTGTGGTGTGGCACTGTGAGCCGAGCAACCGGATTTATTCGGTGCGTGTGGAGCGAGGGGCAGAGGAACTGCTTGGGCAGATTATAGACAGCGTGCAGTGCCATTGATGCCGTCTTTTGATAAGAGAATACGCTACATCTGTCATTCTGAGCGAAGCGAAGAATCTCAGAGATGCTTCACTTCGTTCAGCATGACAAAAGAGTGCCTGTCATTCTGAGCGGAGCGAAGAATCTCGGTGTTGCGATGGTCAGAGATGCTTCGCTGACGCTCAGCATGACGGCAGGTGATTGTCATTCTGAGCGAAGCGAAGAATCTCGGTGTAGCAACAGGTGTGGATGCTTCGCTAACGCTCAGCATGACATGACAGGTAAACAGGGGTGGACGGTCACGTTTTGTCGTGACTTTGTGGGCGCGACGGAGCGCGTCCCTCCATACGCAAGAGAAATGAGCGTACGAGAGTTCATTGGCAAATTCATTCCGGCGGTGAAGCCAAAGCCGGTGCTGTCGCGACAGGAGGCGCTGACCGCTATCCCGATACGCAACCCGCTTTTAGAGTGGGAGCGTACGGAGGAGGGAGAGTTATTGCTCAAAGTGCCCGTAGAGCAGCGCAGCCTGGTGATTCGGTGGGCGATAGCGGCTTTTCGCTTGCCGCCGGTGCGCCATATCCAGCTGGATGAAGTGGGCGCAGCGGTGTGGGAACTATGCGACGGCGAACACACGGTAGAATCTATTGTGCAGCAGATGTGCAAACGCACGCGCATGAGCCGTCGTGAGGTAGAAGCATCGGTAAGCATGTTTTTGAAGATGCTGGCAGACCGCAGACTGGTGGCGTTCAAACGGGGAGGAAAGAAGAAGGCATGAGGAAAGATGGACGTCAGGTGGAACGCTTGCAATTACCGTTCCGGGTGGCGTTCCACATCAGTATGCAGAGCGTGCGTATCCGCTTCTGGCGGTCGGTGATTACCGCTGCGGGTACCGTGCTGGGTATTGCCTTTCTGGTTTCGGTGCTGACCGCAATGATGATTCAGCGCAACTCGGGGGCAGTTACCGACCCCTCCGAGAGATACCGCATGACCTGGCTGGTGATTATGAGCCTGCTGGTCTGTCTGGTAGGCATCACCAACGCGATGCTGATGTCCGTGACCGAGCGATACAAGGAAATCGGCACGATGAAGTGCCTGGGGGCGTACGACATCTTTATCGTGGAGCTGTTCTTTATCGAGTCCGCTCTGGTAGGGTTCATCGCCTCCGTCATCGGATGGTTTTTAGGGGTGTTCGCAGTGGTGCTCATCAAGCTGTTCAGCGAGGGCTTCAAGGTGTTTGGCTGGATTTCTCCGGGTGAGGTATTGCTATACCTCATTTACTCGATAGTAATCGGCACACTGCTATCGGTGATAGCGACTATTATCCCTGCGCAGGTGGCGGCGCGGATGCCCGCTGCTGCCGCTTTGCGCGTGGAGGTCTAACGAGGGGGTGCATCTATGGCGGTTCAGCCGCAGACGAACCAAGCTGTAACCACCGGCACCGAATACATCGTGCGGTGCAAGGACGTGGTGAAAGAGTACATGATGGGCACGCAGGTGGTGCGTGCGCTCAACGGCGTGACGCTGGACATTGTGCGCGGAGAGTATCTTTCCATCATGGGACCCTCCGGCTCCGGCAAGTCCACCCTGTTTAACATGATTGGTGGACTGGACAAGCCCACCAGCGGCTCGGTGTTTATCAACGATGTGGACATGGCGCAGCTGGACGCTCAGGAGCTGGCGTTCCTGCGCTGCCGCACCATCGGCTACATCTTCCAGACGTTTAACCTCATCCCGGTGATGACCGCGCTGGAGAACGTGATGCTGCCGATGATTTTCGGCGGTCTGTCCACCGATGAAGCGATTGACCGGGGTATCGAACTGCTGAAGCTGGTAGGGTTGGGCGAGCGTCTGCATCACAAACCCAGCGAGCTGTCGGGTGGTCAGCAGCAGCGTGTGGCGATTGCCCGTGCGCTGGCAAACAATCCGCAGATTATTCTGGCGGACGAGCCAACGGGTAACCTGGACCTGCGCACCGGTAAAGAGATTATCGAACTGCTGCGCCAGCTGAACAAGGAGCAGGGCGTGACCATCATCTCCGCCACACACGACCTCAAGATGGTGGACGTTTCCGACCGCATCGTGTGGATTCGTGACGGGCGCATTGACCGCGTGGAAGAACGCGCCGCCGTCGAGGTGCGTGTCGGCGACGTGGAAGGCACCCCCGGGTAGCACCAGCCGCGTCGTTCGCCGAAAAGACGGGCAGGGCACTGCCGAAAGATGTCCTGCCCTGTGTTTGCCTTTATCTGGGTTGTTGGTAATGTGCGTAACAGAACCTGACCCCCTGTCCTCCTTCCCTGCGAGGGAAGGAGGGACTCCCCTCTCCCACAGGGAGAGGGGCTGGGGGAGAGGTCTGCGGCGGGTGAACACGCAATCCCCCTTCCCTGCGGGAGAAGAGCTGGGGGAGAGGTTGCGCTCTAATATACCGTTGGGTCGAGCACGCAGGCAAAAGCCTTCAGCGCCCAGCGACGAGATACAACAGGGAGCCATAGAGGAATAGTGCTATGAGTACACCTTTAATACGCCCAAACGTTTTGGAACTGGAACCTTACAGCCCCGGCAAGCCTATCGAGGAGGTCAAACGCGAGCTGGGGCTAACCGATGTGGTCAAGCTGGCATCCAATGAGAACCCGTTGGGTCCCTCGCCACGCGCCATCGAAGCGGCGATGCGGGCGATGCAGTCGGTCAATCTTTACCCCGACGGCAGCTGCTTCGAACTGCGGCAGGCGGTGGCAAAACACGTGGGGATGCCGCCCGAGTGCCTGTTGTTCGGCAACGGCTCGGATGAACTGATACACTACATCGGCTTGACCTTCCTGACCCCAGGCGATGAGGTGGTTACAGGACACCCATCGTTTGTGCGCTACGAGGCGGCAGCGAAGCTGAACGACGCACCATTGCATCTGGTTCCCCTGCGGGAGCATCGCTTCGACCTGCCGGCGATTTTAGAGCGCGTGAACGAGCACACCAAGCTCATCTTCATCGCCAACCCGAACAACCCGACAGGCACTATCGTCACCGCCGACGAGGTAGAAGCGTTTATGAACTCCCTGCCGGAGCATGTGGTGGTGGTGTGGGACCAGGCGTATCAAGAATACGTCTCGCGCCCGGACTACCCGGACACCCTGCGGTATGTGC
>BEHS01000032.1 GCA_002898895.1 bacterium HR16
AGCCGATGGCGCTGATGGAGGGTATGAAAGGCTGTGGAGGCTGCCACAAAATCGGCTTAAAGAGCGAAGCGGACATCCGCGAGATGAAAAAAGCAGGCGACGTGAGCTTCGGGCTGGCTTCGTGCGATGCCTGTCACACCCGCCACCTGTTCTCCAAAGAGGAAGCGCGTCAACCTCAGGCGTGCCAAACCTGCCACATGGGCTTTGACCACCCGCAGTGGGAGATGTATTCTGCTTCCAAGCACGGCGTGCGCTACCTGCTGAAGCAGAACAAGACCCTGCCTGCCAGCGCTGCCGCGCCAACTTGCCAGACCTGCCACATGCAGGATGGAAACCACGAAGTGCGTACCGCCTGGGGCTTCCTTGCCGTGCGCCTGCCGCTGCCTGAAGACAAGCAGTGGGCAGAGGACAGGGTAACTATCCTGCAGGCACTGGGCGTGCTGGACCCGGAGGGCAAGCCCACCGCGCGCGTGGATGTGGTGAAAGCCGCCGATGTCGCCAGGTTGACGCAGGAGGACTGGCAGAGGGAACGCGACAAGATGTTGAAGACCTGCACGAAGTGTCACTCGCGCACCTTCGCCAAGGGCGAGCTGGAAAAGGGCGACAGGATGATTAAGGAAGCCGACCACCTGATGGCGGAAGCCATTCGCGTGGTGGCGGGATTGTATAAGGACGGCATCCTGAAGAAGCCAGAAGGTTACGCCCACGCCTTCCCGGACCTGCTTACATTCCATGATGCTCCTACGCCCATTGAGCAGAAGCTGTTCGTGATGTTCCTGGAGCACAGGATGCGCACCTTCCAGGGCACTTTCCACGCCAACCCGGACTATGCACTGTGGTACGGCTGGAGTGAGATGGTACGCGACCTCACCGAGATTAAGATGATGGCAGAGGAGCTGCGTAACAAGCACAAGTAATGAGAAATCGCCCGGAGGGCGTACCTCCTGGCGAGATAGAACAACCTCACCCGACCTCCTCGCACGCGGGGAGGTCGGGTTTTTGTCCTCCAGGCGAAAATCCTCCGGCGTGTGCGGGTATAATCTATGTATTAGCAGGACGACGGTAAGAGGGAGAGTATGGACTTTATCGAGCAACTCAAGTTCAACGAGCAGGGGCTGATTCCCGCCATCGTGCAGGATGCGGAGAACGGCGACGTGCTGATGATGGCATGGATGAACCGTGAGGCGCTCCAGCGAACCATTGAGACAGGTAAAGCCACCTACTGGAGCCGCTCGCGCCAGAAGTTCTGGGTGAAGGGCGAAACGTCCGGGCATTTTCAAGAGGTGCAGGGCGTCTACATAGACTGCGACGCGGACGTGGTGCTGCTGAAGGTCAAGCAAGCAGGGGCGGCGTGTCACGAGGGCTACCGCAGCTGCTTCTTCCGGCAGGTAGATACAGAACAGGGCGAACTCAAAGTGGTAATGGAACGTCTGGTCAATCCTGAAGAGGTTTACTCCCGTTAAAATGGGCGAGCTTGCACGGCGCGTGTGGAAGCGATACACAAACGTGCCCAGTCTGCAGATTCGAGCGGTGTCGCGCTTTGAGGACCTGTCACTGGAGGCGAAACCGAGCGCGTATGAGAACACGGACCCCGCGCGCTGGAAGCAGATGGAACAGGAAGTGAAGAGGCTTGCGGGGCAGGAGATACGCACCGAGCTGGCGGTGCAGCGCCCGAACCGTCTGTATCTTGAGGAGAAGTCCGCCTTCGGCTGGTTCCGCAGTGTTTGCGACGGTAAGGTCTGGCAAACGCAGCATCAGGGGGCATCGCCCGCACGGGTAACGGCGCCGCGCTCGCTGGAGCAGATGGCTGAGGCGCGTTACTATCACCTTCTGGGGCTGGAGGAGAAGAGCGACACCGATGTGTTGCGTCTGCTGGCAATTGGCTCACCCAGGCTGCACCAGAAGCTGCTCAGCGCGAAGGAACAGCCAGCCGACAAACCGAACCTCAAGTTACTGGTGTGGACGGAACCCGTGACATACGCGGGGATGAAAGGGCAAGGGACGATTACCTGCGTGGTCGATGTGCGAACCGCCCTCGTGCAGCGAGTGGAATATCGCTTCCAGGTGGGCTACGGCGCAGAAGCATGGCTGAGCATCGTTATCGGTCAACGATGGGACAATAGCCAGATTTCTAAACCGCCTCCGCCTGCCCGTTTCCGCGTTGTGCAGGGGAGGGGAGTAAGCGCGCGATGAACAACTTCTGGCGATTGCTGGGCTACCTGAAACCGTACCGCTGGCGGGTGATTGCCGCCGTGTTGCTGATGGCGCTGATTACCGTCAGCGCAGTGCCTATGCCCCTGCTGTTCCAGTACGTTATCGACGACGTGTTTCCTCACAAGAAGTGGCACGCGCTCAACTGGGTGTTCTGGGGCGTTATCGGGCTGTATGCTCTGCGCGGCGTGGTTTCGTTCACGCTGAACTACCTCATTACATGGCTCGGTCAGCGGGTAGTGTTCGACCTGCGGTTTCAGAGCTATCGCCACCTCAATCGCCTCTCGCTCAGCTACTACGACCAGCGCCAGACGGGTAAGATTATGGCGCGATTGACGGGTGACATCGACGTCATCCAGTACATGATTACCGGTGGGTTCGTCACGCTGATTACCGACATCGTGACGCTGGTAGCGGTGACGGGCGTTATCTTCTGGAAGGAGTGGCGTCTTGCGCTTATTACGCTGGCGGTCGTGCCTCTGTACGTGGTGGTCTACAAGCTCTACCTGAAGTATATCCGCGAACTGAGTGTGCAGCTGCGCGAGAAGTGGGACGCCATGCTGGGAACCCTGCAGGAGAAGATAGCGGGCATCAGTGTGGTGAAAGCCTTTGTGCGCGAAGACTACGAGACCGAGCGCTTCATGCAGACGGTGAAGGAGAACTTCGCGCTGGGCATGAAGCAGGTGCATCTGAATCGGCAACTCGGGCTGTTTGCGGGGCTGGTGCGCGCGGTGGGCACGGCGGCAGTATGGTACTACGGTAGTGTGCTGGTTTTGGGCAGACACCTGCAGGCGGGCGAACTGCTGGCGTTTACTTTCTACATGGGCTACCTGTATGACCCCGCAGTGCGCGTGGTGGACTTCAACATCACTCTGCAGTGGGCAGGGGCGGCGATCGACCGTGTGTTTGAAACGCTGGATACCCGCCCCGATATCGAGGATTCGCCCAACGCCCGCCCGCTTCCCAGTATGCGCGGGGAGATAGAGTTCCGTAATGTCAGCTTTGGCTATCGTCCCGAACAGCTGGTGCTGAAAAACGTCAATCTGCACATCCGCCCGGGCGAAGTGGTCGCACTGGTGGGTCCAAGCGGAGCAGGGAAGAGCACGCTGGTGAACCTGATTGCTCGCTTCTACGATGTGACCGACGGACAGGTGCTGATAGACGGTGTGGACGTGCGCGATATTAAACTGGACTCTATCCGGCGCAATGTGGGCATGGTGATGCAGGAGTCGTTGCTCTTTTCGGTAACCATCAAAGAGAACATCGCTTACGGCAGGCATGATGCCACTGAAGAGGAGATTGTACGTGCCGCCAAGCAGGCGGACTTGCATGACTTCATCATGACTCTACCCGATGCTTACGATACTAAAATCGGCGAGGATGGCATCAAGCTGTCGGTTGGGCAGAAGCAACGGTTGTCCATCGCTCGCGCCATCTTGACCGATCCCAAGATACTGATACTGGACGACGCCACCAGCGCGCTGGATAGCCAGACGGAGGCGAATGTGCAGGAGGCGCTGGAGCACGTGATGAAAGGGCGCACCAGCATCATCATCGCGCACCGCCTCTCTACTGTGGTGAACGCCGACAAGATTGTGGTGCTGGATAAGGGAGAAGTGGTGGACATCGGCACGCATGAAGAGCTGGTTAGCAAACCGGGTGTGTACCGTACCCTTTACGAGGAGCAGTTCAAGTCGGCGGCGGATTTGCTGCTGGTGGAATAAGGGACGTTGGTATCAAATCACGTACATTTTTCCTATTGACTCGCCTGTCTGTAGCGTGTATACTGTAACCAACCGTGCACCGTTATAGAATGCACGAGATAACGTCTCAGGAGGGTTTACGATGCGAAAAGGATTCACTTTGATTGAGCTGCTGGTGGTCATTGCGATAATCGCGATACTGGCAGCGATTCTGTTCCCCGTCTTTGCACAAGCGCGTTCCAAAGCGCGACAGGCGGCGTGTATCAGTCACAGCAAGCAGATCGGGCTGGCGATAATGATGTACGCACAGGATTACGAAGAGACGTATCCGCCATATCAGGTCGTCATCCCGTGTCCGTGGCCCGATGTGTGCGGAACTTCGCTGGTATCCGCCGGCTATCTGTATCTTGTTCAGCCGTACTCGAAGAATAACCTCTATTCACAATGCCCTGAAGCGAAGAAGCTGGATACCAGCGGCGCAGCGGGCAAGCGACTGTGGTTGGAAGGGCGCGTAGGATACGGAATGGCGTTTCCCGTGCCCGGCGCCAGTGGAATATTTGGCGCGATGGCGCGTATGGAAGCGCCTGCCACGCATATCATGGTAGCAGACGCCGTACCCGATGGTCCCAACAGCCTGCCCCTGCACAACACCTGGGGGGCATACATGAACCATATTACACCGCCCTTCAGCTTCACCGCGTGGGGGCTGACAGGGTCCGGACAACCATGGCACCAGCGACCTCACGCACGACACACGAAGAAGGCTACCGTCATCTACGCCGACGGACATGCGAAGGCAACTCCCTTCGAAACGCTCTATCCGGTGAGTGAGACCGTGTGCGAATCATCAGGTGGTATGGGATGTTCCACACTGGCGCTGATGCCTGAGGACGCTCCGCAGCACTGGGAGCTGTGGAAGTAACTTTCACCTTCGCGAAGGGCGAAGCTCTCGGCGAGTCAGTACTCCACAACGGCTCGGACGGAGCCTCGCCCTCCACACGTCCCTTTTGGAGGTCGCACTCCGTCGCGACCACAAACTGAATGGCTCGGCAGGAGCCTCGCCCTCCAGCTTATCAACCGCTGTTTCCCCTTATGCGAAACTCCATAGCCCTTCAAGTGTCTTTGTGCAGGGAGCAACCGTTGACAACACCCCCTGATTGTGGGATAATACCGGTGACAACGCAGGGCGAAAGGAGTGGGCTGTAGCGAATGCTCAAGCGACTGTTCCGATATATCCGTGCGCTGTTCGGTAGCCTGCTGGGGCAGATAGAGAACCCGGAGGTGATTCTGGAACAGGCACGCGAGGAGATGCGCGAGAACCTGTTGAAGAACAAGGAGCGCGCCGTCCAGGCAATCACCGAGCGCAACCGGCTGCGGGGAGAGGTGGAGAAGCTGGAACGAGCCTGCATCGATCTGGAGCGACGGGCGGAGATGGCGCTTCGCAAAGGCGACAGGGAACTGGCGAAGCAGTTCCTGATGGAGAAAGCATCCTACATGCGCTCACTGGAGTCGGTCAAGCAGGCTCTGGCACAGGCAGACCAGGTGGTCGAACAGGTGAAGCTGGCTATCAAGCGCGACGAGGAGCGCGTGCGCCAGAAGACGGCGGAAATCCTAGCGCAGAAAGCACGCTGGAAGAGCGCACAGATTCAGAACTCCATTAACAAAGCGCTGGAGGGGATGTCGCTGGACGACGTATCGCGCGACCTGGAGCGCGTGGAAGACAAAATCAGCCGTGCGGAAGCGGAGGCGCAGGCGCGTGCCGAGATGGCTCGCGAGAGCGTGACCGGACGCATGGCACAGTTAGAAGATTACGCCGCGAGCCAGGCGGCTGAGGAGGAGCTGGCAAAGCTGGAGGCGAGGCTAGGACTCGCTGCGCCCACCACCGAAGCACAGCCGGCGACTCAGACTGTGCAGGCAGAGCCCAGCGAGGTAGACAAGGAGCTTCAGGAGCTGGAAGCACGGCTAAAAGGAGACAGCAACACCGCAACCTCTAATCCGTAATGAAACGATTTATCGGGTTGTTGCTTGCAGTGTGGTTGGCGTTGGCGGTGCCGGGTACGGCAGAGCCGCTGTACGAGTTCGGTTTCAACATCCGTGCGCGGATGCGCGTGGACAATAATCGCAACGCCAACCTGTTGCTTTATTCGCAGTTCGGTGAGTACTCTGATGTGCACCTTGCCCTGTACGGAGAGAACCGGTTGGGCGTCTACTTCGCCCAGAAATTGCAGAACTTCGATGAACCTGTAGACCCGGATGAGATTGAGCAGGCGTTCCTCAGTTATGAAGGACGGGGTTGGCGTGTTCGGGTGGGTAAGATGTGGATGCCGTTCGGGCAGGGGATGGGGGAACGTGAGCTGGCAAGGGGTGTTTCCGTTTCTGTGCCATTGTGGCGAGATAACGCTCTGGATATTGCGCTTGCCGACAACGGTAGCGGTCGGCAGCGAGGTGTATTCTGCCGTTTCGGTTCGCGTTCGTTAGGCTCGTCGGTAGCGTTCGGCGAGAATCTGGGTCTCAGCAAAGCGGCTTTTCGCTTCATACGAGGCGAGGATTACGAGCCGGAGCTGGGCAAAGGCTATGGGGTGCTGGTAGGAGTGGATACCCGCCAGATTGCCGGTATCACCCTGTGGCAGCTGGAGGCTATCGTAGCGCGACGTGGACAGATACCCGATGCGGAGTTCTTCATCGCGCAGGCGTCGATACGGCTTCCCGCCGGGCTGAACCCTGTGGTGCGCATGGAGGCAAACAGTCGCGCCCGCGAGTTGCGCTGGCTGGTATCTATACAGCAAAATATGGGAGGCGGCTTCGTGCTCTATCCACAGGTGGTGTTTCGTCGCTCGGATTTTGAACAGGCAAATATAGAGCTGAGGGCGAGTTTCTGATGGGAATCACGCGACGCATTCGGAGAATCATCAAAGGCTATATGAAAACTGCGCGCGAGCGGCTGGACGAGCTCGAGGCAGAGTTGAACGCGCGACGCGAGCTGGAGGACTATCTGGAGCCGGGAAGCGGCATCGACGTCCATCTGCCGCCTGAAACCGCTCCTCCACAAGCCCGCTCAACGCAGCCTCCGCTAGAGCAGGGGAGGGCTACGAGCAGTGCTCCGCCGATGTCCTCCGACATCCTGGCGCATTTTCGCCTGCTGGGTATCCCGCCGAATGCCGACCTCCATCAGGCGCAGGAGGCATACAAACGGCTGATGGAGCGTGCGAAGCCTGGACGGTTCCCCGAAGGCTCGGAAGAGCGACAGCGCGCCGAGCAGATTTGCCAGCGCATCCAGCAGGCGTACGATGCGGTGAGGCAGTACCTGGACCCCACCAGCGCACGGTTCGACCGTCTCGAAATCTGAAACCACCGATGAGCGCGCTGAAAGCAGAACGGTTCTCCAGATACTCCATTGCACTCTATTTGCTGATGCTCGTCGTTTTCTTCGCTCTGGTGACCG
This sequence comes from bacterium HR16, assembly GCA_002898895.1. Classification (GTDB taxonomy): domain Bacteria; phylum Armatimonadota; class HRBIN16; order HRBIN16; family HRBIN16; genus HRBIN16. The sequence goes on from BEHS01000032.1 coordinate 7,357, forward strand.
GGGGACGGTTCATCGAGCAGAGAAACCTTGTCAATATCCTTCTGCAAAGTGCCATCAATACCATCCTGGCAGTCGGTATGACGCTGGTCATTATCACCGGCGGGATAGACCTCTCCGTCGGCTCGGTGCTGGCGCTGTGCGGACTGGTAGGCACCGACCTCATGATGAACGGACTGGTGCTCGGCGGGCGAACCCTGGTTCCGAAGCCAGAGCTGGCGATGGGTATACCCGTAGCGGTGCTGGTGTCCTGCGTGCTGGGCGCGCTCATCGGCTGGTGGAACGGCTGGTTAATCGCCCGCTGGAACATCGCGCCCTTTATCGTTACGCTGGCAACGATGACCATTGCACGAGGAACCGCATTTGTGTACTCCGACGGCAAACCGGTGGGCAACCTGCCGGAAGCCTTTAACCGTTTGGGGGGCGGCACCGGAGGCGAGGTGCTGGGTATTCCCATTCCGGTGTGGATTGCAATTTTTGTGTCATTGTGTGCGTTAATTGTGTTGCGAGGAACACAGTTTGGGCGTGCGGTGTACGCCGTCGGTGGCAACGAGCAGGCAGCGCGTTTGTCGGGTGTGGACGTGGCGAGGGTGAAAATCATCGTGTATGTTCTCTCGGGATTCCTGGCAGGGTTATGCGGCATCGTGCAGGCGGCACGGTTGGGTGCAGGCGACCCCAAATACGGCGAGATGTACGAACTGAACGCCATCGCAGCGGTGGTGCTGGGCGGAGCGAGCCTGGCGGGTGGACGCGGTGGCGTTGGCGGCACGGTAGTGGGCGCGATGCTGATCGGTGCACTGGACAATGGGCTGGTGATGGCAGGAGTCTCCGCGTTTTATCAGAAAGTAGTCAAAGGCGTGGTGATTCTGCTGGCGGTGCTGGGCGACGTGTGGCAGCGTCGGCGGCGGTGAAGCAGTTGTTAGTCGTCGTTGTTGCGGTTCGCTCCTCAAGGCGTAATAAAACATAATATTTCTTATCGGACGTTACATCTACTCTACAAGGGGAGGCACGAAACGCATGTTCAGGGTGCTTGTTTGCCTGTTTGTGTTCGCACTTTCAGGCTGGACGGCGGCACAACCTCTGGAAGCGGGGTTCCGAAACCCGCCGGACTGGGCGCGCCCGTGGGTTTACTGGTTCTGGCTGAACGGCAATATCACACGCGAAGGCATTACCGCCGACCTCGAAGCCATGCAGCGCGTGGGTATCGGCGGCGTGTTGATTATGGAGGTTGACCAGGGCGTTCCTCTCGGTCCGGTGCCTTTCGCCAGCCCGCAATGGCGCGACCTGTTCAAGCATGTGGTCTCTGAGGCGCACCGGCTCGGTCTGGAGGTCAATATGAACAATGACGCTGGCTGGTGCGGAAGCGGCGGTCCGTGGGTACCTCCCGACAAAGCCATGCAAAAACTGGTGTGGACGGAAACACAGGTCACCGGACCTGCTCATGTGGAAATAATTCTACCTAAACCGCCAGCTATTGCGGGGTACTACCGGGATGTGGCGGTGCTTGCCTTCCCTACCCCTGCTGGCGACACTCGCATTCCCGACATCGTCGGCAAAGCCGCTTTCGTCCGTCAGGAGTTTACCCTACCCGCCTCATACCCTGAGCCGGACACTTCGTCTATCGTGAGATATGAAAATGTAATAAATCTCACATCTTTTATGAAAGAAGACGGCGCACTCACGTGGGACGCGCCAGAAGGTCGCTGGACTATCCTGCGCATCGGGCACACACCTACCGGCGCCATGAACGCCCCTTCTCCTGCCTCGGGACGCGGTCTGGAGTGCGACAAGCTCAGCAAGGAGGGCATCGAAGCGCACTTCGCAGGCTTCATGGCAAAGCTTATCTCCGATGTGGGCGAACTGTCCGGCAAAACGCTGGTTGCGACGCATATCGACAGCTGGGAAGTAGGCTCCCAAAACTGGACGCCGCGCTTCCGCGAGGAATTCAGGCGACGACGAGGCTACGACCCCCTACCCTATTTGCCGATTATCACCGGAAGAGTGATAGAAAGCGCGGAAGTATCCGAACGCTTCCTCTGGGACTGGCGGCAGACGATTTCGGAGCTACTGATAGAAAACTATGCGGGGCACCTGCGCACTCTTGCGCGCCGCCACGGGCTACGCCTGAGCATCGAAGCGTATGGCGATTGCGTGTTTGATGATATGGCTTACGCCGGACGAGCAGACGAGCCGATGGCGGAGTTCTGGACGACTCCCCGCCTGGGTGGCGGTACCACGCTACCGGCGATGGCTTCCGCCGCGCACGTTTACGGCAAGCGCGTGGTAGGCGCAGAAGCGTTCACTGCCGACTCCGCCGAGCGCTGGCTGCACCATCCGGGTAGCATCAAGTCGCTAGGCGACTGGGCATTTTGCCAGGGTATCAACCGTTTTGTGTTCCACCGTTACGCCCTGCAACCGTGGAAAGACCGACGCCCCGGTATGAGCATGGGACCGTGGGGCTTACACTACGAGCGAACGCAAACATGGTGGGAATATTCCAAACCCTGGCACCGTTACCTCGCGCGTTGTCAGTATCTACTGCAACAGGGAATGCCCGTTGCAGACGTGCTTTTTATGGCGCCGGAAGGTGCGCCCCGCAGCTTTATCCCACCCGCGTCTGTAAAACAATCCGGCTACAGCGCGGACGCCTGCCCCGCGGAGGTGGTGCTGCGCGACTTGCAGGTCAAAAATGGGCGATTGACGCTTCCTCACGGCATGAGCTACCGCGTGCTGGTGCTGCCCGCTGTCGAGCGGATGACGCCTCGTCTCCTGCGACGCATAAAGCAGCTTGTGGACGCCGGGGCGGTGATTATCGGCGAAACTGCTCCTGCCAAATCCCCCAGCCTGTCGGACTATCCGCGCTGCGACGCGGAGGTGCGTACAATCGCGGCGGAACTCTGGGGCAAAGGCAAGATTATTCGGGGCAAATCGGTACAGCAGGTGCTGGCTTCGCTGGGCGTGCCGCCTGATTTTCGCTCTGACCGCCCTCTGGAGTTCACCCATCGGCGCATCGGCAACGCAGACGTTTACTTCATAGCGAACACCAGCGACCGAACCGTTAGCGCAACCTGCACATTCCGCGTCTCCGGCAAACGCCCGGAAATCTGGCATCCCGAAACTGGACGTATCGAGCAGGTTGCGGTGTATCGTCAGGGTAGACAGGAAACACAACTGCCTCTGCATCTGAAACCGTCAGAGTCGGTCTTTGTGGTTTTCAGAACACCCTCTCTCCGCGACGACCCAGTAGTGCAGGTGAAGCGTAACGGACGCGGTGTGTACTTTATCTCGGCGCCGTTATCCCGGGTACGCATCCGCCGTGCATTATGGGGACCGGAGGGCGACAGCGCGCGTACCAAAGATGTGACCACGCAGGTACAGCGCATGGTGGACGGTGGCAGGCTCGCCTTTACGGTAGCAGAACTGGCATCTGAAGGCGACCCTGCCTTCGGCGTCGTGAAGACCCTGCGGGTGGAGTATGAGATAGCGGGCAAGGTTTACACCGCCTCTGCCATAGACCCTGATACCATTACCCTGTACCCACCCTCTGACCCCGACCCTCCGTTGAAAATCGAGAAACTGCCGGACGGCAAGCTGCATGTGGAGGCGTTCCGGCACGGCGACTACGAGCTGGTTTTCCGTTCAGGCAGGGTCAGGCGACTTCGAGTCTCCCCTTCTCCATCTGCTCTGCCGGTAAAAGGGGCATGGAGGGTGCGCTTCGCTCCCGGCTGGGGCGCACCGTCTGAGGTGGTTTTCCCCGAACTTATCTCGTGGAGCGAGCACGCACACTCAGGCGTTCGTTACTTCTCCGGCACGGCAACTTACCGCACCCCGGTTCGCATCCCGGCAAGCCTGCTGCAATCCGGACTGCGTATCTACCTTGACCTGGGACGTGTGGAGGTTGTGGCATCGGTGCACATTAACGGCAAACCGGCAGGCGTACTGTGGAAACCGCCGTTCCGCATGGATGTCACCCGCCTCCTGCGCCCCGGTGAAAATTTGCTGGAGGTGCAGGTAGCCAATCTCTGGGTAAACCGCATGATCGGCGACGAGCAGTTACCGGAAGATAGCAATCGCAACCCTGAGGGCACTTTGCGCGAATGGCCCGCATGGTTGTTAGAAGGGCGCCCAAGCCCCACGGGTCGGTACACGTTCACCACGTGGAGGTTATGGCACAAGGATTCTCCTTTGCAGCCATCGGGGTTACTGGGGCCGGTAAGACTCTACAGCACAAGGCTCTTTACCCTGCAGTAATCGAAACAGCCCGAAACCGGGGTTTCGGGCTGTGTTGTCGTCACGCGCGGGACGCGCTCGCATCTGGCGACGCGCGGCTGCCTAGTTCGCTTTCGAGGCGGTGCACGATGTCCTGCGAACGCTGAATCAGACGTTGCACCTCGTTCAACTCGCTCTGCGTTCGCTCATGGCGCAGGGCGAGATATGCCGCCACTCCTACGCCCACTATGGTGGCAACAGCCACTCCCAACCACAGCCCGAAACGGTTTTTACCCATCGCGTGCCTCACTTTCGGGTTAGAGCTCGTAGCGCTTCTCGCCGCCGGTCTCTTTGGACTTGAAGATGCGCTTCACGAAGGAGATGAGCTCCATCGGGTTAAACGGCTTTGTGAGGTACAGGTCTGCGCCGGACTGCCACCCGCGGAACACATCCGCGTCCTGTGCCTTCGCGGTCAGCATAATAACCGGCAGGTCGCGCGTTTCGGGGTTCTTGCGCAGGGTCTGTAGCACCTCGAAGCCGTCCATGTAGGGCATCATCACGTCCAGCACCACCAGGTCCGGTTTTTCGGTAGCCACTTTCTCCAGCGCGTCTTTGCCGTCGGCGGCGGTGATGACCTCATATCCGTGCCGCTCCAGGTTGACCTGCACCAGGCGACGAATGTGCGGTTCGTCGTCTACCGCGAGAATCTTGTACTTGCGTTCCATTAGTCGCGCCTTTCCTCCTCTATCCTCCCGTAAGGCTTGTATGCCCTCGTGTTCGCTCCCTAATCATGCTATCATAGCTGTCGGTAGATTGTCAACAGGTCTGTATAGTATACATAAATATACTATCACAGTTGCTTCGCTCGTGCTACCTGTTGCAGTGCATCGAGATGTCTCTGCCGGCACTCCGCCAGAGTCGGTTTCCATGGTGCCTGCAAAAAGCCGAGCAACCTCTCCGACGGAATGTTCTGGCGACAGAACCGCACGGTGCGCTCGAAGTTCACATCGTTCGACCAGTTGCTGCCGGTGGGTATCTGGTCGAAGCCGTGTTGAGCCAGATCGATGTAAGTGCGTACCGCTGCCTCTTGTTTGTCGAACCCGTCACCGTAGTACCAGTTGCTCTGCACTACCGAACGAGGCATGTTCTGCAAGAAGGCTTCGGGATGATGCCAGTAGTAATCCGACCATATCCACGCCCGCACGTTGTGTCGTTCCACCTGCTCCACCAGAAAGCGAAAGTCTTCCCACCAGAGCTCATGCTGGCGCACTACCGCGTAGGCGTAGTGCCGCTGGTGTTCCCATGTCTCCTCGTCCATGCCCAGATGGAAGAAACGAGGCTGCTCAAAGAGTTCGACAACCTCTTTAATCAGGTCTCGGCAAACGGTGTAGTACCGCGGCGTGGACACGCAGCGAGAGTACTCCCCCAGCCAGGCATCATGCGCGGTAGAGAAATTGAGCTTAGGAATCGGCTCCAGCCCCTTATCCCGAAGGCGTTTCAGCTCTCGCTTCAGCTTTGTCGTACTCCACGCGCCCTGCACGGCGATTTCAGGATGGGAACGATACTTTACTCCGTCACCGAGGTCTATCACCACCAGATTCACCCCGGCGCGAGGCATCTCTTCCAGAAGCGAGTTCCACAACTCCTCGTCAAAGCGCAGACGGGGGCTGTAAACGCCGTAGTCACCCCACTCCTGAGCCTTGCGGTCGCACCACATGTTATAGCTCAGATGCACCAGGTATGCCCAGATGGTAGTTTGGTCGGTCATCGGCACTCCCCCTCGCGACGCTGTTTCCCTTTGCTTCTCCATACAAAAAGGCTTCTCCTGCTTGCGCAGGAACACCCGAAACGTGACACGAATACTAAAACGCTTAAGTAACCCATTAGGAGGTTTGCTGTGGATAGAAAAAGCTGGGTGGTGCTTCTGTTACTGGCTGTCACAGCAGGTTGTAGCGCCCAACCTCCTGCCCCACGCCAGACTGCCCCGACAGGACTGGTGTGGGTGTGGTGGGAAGGTGAGAAACCATCAGCAACCAATTTCCCCGAACGCCACTCTTTCGAACCGGCCAATCCGCAGGAAGCAAATGTTTTGTCTGAGGGCAAGTGGATTGGCGCGGACGGCAACTACGGCGGTAAGACGTTGTTTCTGGAGTACGAGGTCAAAGTGCCCCAGACGGGCAACTATTTCTTCTTCGCCCGCAAGTTCTGGAAACATGGTCCCTTCCGCTGGCGATTTGACGACAGCGAATGGCATACCTGCGGTCGCGACGTATCGCTGCTGGATGAAGCGCCTTTGCGTCCGCTACTGGTGGCAAACTGGGTATCGCTGGGACAGGTCAAACTGGCTGCAGGAACGCATCGCCTGCGCATTGAGGTGTTGCAAAATGAGGGTGCGGTGTGCTTTGACGCCTTCCTGCTCACCAGCAGTTACATCATTCCACGCGGTAAGCTGAAGCCCAACGAAAGGTACAATCTGGCAATGGACGGCTGGTTCGCCTTTGAACCCTCACCGGACGCTTTCCGTCCTTCCCCTATTGACCTGCGCTTCCTGAACGAGAAGTTCGCGGGTGAGAACGGCTGGATTACCGTAAAGAACGGGCAATTTGTTCACAGCAAAACGGGCAAACCTGTGCGATTCTGGGCGGTGAACGCCGGTCCCGACATCATCCGCATGGACAGGGCGTCGGTAGACTACCTCGCGCGCCACCTGGCGAAATACGGCGTGAATATGGTGCGGATGCACGGAGGCATCTGGGGCAGTGACTACACGAAAGTGGACAGGGATTACCTGGACAGGTACTTCTATTTCATCACCGCCATGAAGCGACAGGGTATCTACGTCACGCTGTCCATCTACTTTCCTCTGTGGTTGCGCTTCACGCCACAGGACGGCTACGGCGACTACAATAACCAGCATCCTTTCGCCATGCCGTTCTTCAATAAGCGATTTCAGGAGATTTACAAGGGCTGGTGGCGCGAGCTGATGACCACCCCCAACCCGTATACAGGCGTCGCCCTCAAGGACGAGCCGGCGGTGGCGATGGTAGAGCTGATGAACGAAGATTCGTACTTCTTCTGGACGTTCACGCCCTACCAGAATATCCCCGCCCAGCAGATGGAGATTCTGGAGAAGGAGTTCGGAAGCTGGCTGAAGGCGAAGTACGGTTCACTGGGGGCGGCGTTTGCCGCGTGGGGAGGCAACCGTATTCGCGGCGACGATGAAGCGACTGGGCGTGCAGGCTTTATGGGTCTGTGGGAGATGTTCAACCAGCGCAACAAACGCGCTCAGGACACCGCCGAGTTCCTCGCCAAACATCAGCGCGCCTTCTTCCAGCAGATGCGTGACTATGTGAAAAAGGAGCTGGGCTACAGGGGGCTGGTGCAGGCATCCAACTGGATTACCGCTAACGCGCAGATACTGGGTCCGCTGGACAAGTGGAGCAACGCAGTGTGCGACTATATGGACCGGCATGGCTACTTTGGCGGGCCGCACGAGGGCGAACGCGCGGGATGGTAGATAAATGTCGGTGACCGTTACGACGACGCCTGTGCCCTGCCCGAGGTCGCAAAGGGTTCCCTGCCGCTGATGGACGTTATCTACAACGGGTTGCCTTCCATCATCAGCGAGGTAAACTGGACGCCACCCAACCGATTCCGCGCGGACTTCCCCTTCCTGTTCGCCACATATGGACTGCTGCAGGGTACGGACGGCGTATACTTTTTCGCCCTGTCGGGACCCAGCTGGCAACAGGTGCTGAGCAAGTTTTCCATCCAGACCCCGGTGGTGATGGGACAGTTTCCCGCTGACGCGCTGGTGTATCGGCTGGGGCTGGTGCAGGAGAGTCAGCCGGTGGTGGAAGCCAACTTGAAACTGCAGGACCTGTTCGCTCTGAAGGGCGCGCCCGTTTCGCAACCGATAAATCTGGACGAACTGCGCGCACGGGACATCCCCGCCGGACAGACCGCGCAGGTACAGCAGCTGGAGGCGATAGACCCTCTGGCGCATCTGGTGGGCAAAGTGCAGATGAACTTCGTGGAGCGGGACATCCCTTCGCGCCTCGCCGACCTCTCACGCTATATCGATCGCAATGGCAGTACGGTGCGCAGCATCACAGGCGAGCTGCTTTGGGACTACGGACGTGGGCTGGTCACTGTCAATGCGCCAAAGGCGCAGGGGGTGTGCGGCTTCCTGCAAAAGGCGGGCACAGTAACCTTGCACGATGTCACTATCGCCTCCCAGATAGATTACGGCACGGTATTGTTGGTGTCTCTGGACGGTCAGCCCCTGCGCACCTCGCGTAAGATGCTTCTGCAGGTGATGAGTGAGGATACCAACTACGGCTGGAGCGCACCCGGCACGGGTAAACGGGCGATTCAGAATCTGGGAACTGCCCCGATCAACGTGCGACGATTCAGCGGCACGGTGACCTTCACCCGTCCTGACGCCGGGCAGCTGAAGGTGACCCCGCTGGACTGGAACGGCTATCCTGCCGGCAAACCCTCCACAGGTGGCAAAATCACCCTGCAGCCAACGGTGATGTACTACCTGATTGAACGTTAACCTCAGAACATGCTATAATACGGGCGGAGGTGAAGCACGATGGCGATGACAACCCAATCAGCCTCCGCCCGCCCCCTGCCCCAGGGCAAAATTAGCTACGAAGAGTTTCTGCAGTGGCTGGACGAAGATACCTGGGCGGAATGGGTAGATGGAGAGGTGCAATTGATGAGTCCTGTGAGCGGAGAACATCAACTGGTAAGCATCTATCTTAAAACGTTGCTGGCTTACTTTGTGAGTACGCGGGAACTTGGAGTAGTACTGGATGAACCGTTTCACATGAGAGGTGCACCGGATTTGCCCAGTCGCTCGCCAGACATCCTGTTTGTGCATAGCAAGAATCTGCATCGACTGAAAGCACATTTCCTGGATGGCCCCGCGGACCTGGTGGTAGAAGTTATCAGTCCCGAAAGTCGTTCCCGCGACCGCGGCGAGAAGTACTACGAGTACGAGCAGGCAGGCGTGAGGGAGTACTGGATCGTGGACCCTGACCGCAAGCAGGTAGAGTTCCACGTGCTCACCCCACAGGGTATTTACCACCCCGCCTTCGTCGGTAGCGAGGGCGAATACCATTCCACTGCCGTTGAGGGGTTCTGGATACGGGTGGAGTGGTTATGGCAACGCCCGCCCATGCAGGAGGTGCTGAAGGCATGGGGATGGTTTTGAGATGGTTCACGGCTAAAGCCGTTCCTTCGCAAACGAAACCCTGCCTTCGCAGGATTATGAGCCAGCGCAGGCTGGCTTTGTTTGTTGAGGATCGGCTTTAGCCGCCAATACAACACGCTGTCCAGCCCTTTGGATGGCGGGGCTCCTGCCGAGCCGTTTGGTTGAGGTAATCGGCTCATGCTGGATGTTCGCCCTCCAAGGTGACGACAAGACCCCATCTTGAAGGACTATTATGTCCTCATATGGAAGGATGATCCCGTATATTTATGGAACGATATCTTCAGTATAAGGAGGTAACCAATGCGCAAACTCGGTGTTACTATGTTAGCTTTTGTACTGCTTACTGTCACCGCTCTTTCTGCTCAGCTAACCCTGCAGGATATAATACCAACGTCTAAGTGGCAAAAGATGGGGCTATATAGACTTACTGACTCTGAGAGAAATGAGCTCAAAGATGAAATTATTAGTTTGATTACAAAATACCGTCGTAGCGGTATCGCTGTAATCGCTCCGTCTCTCTCAACCCGGAGAGTTGCAACGCAGGTTCTAGTTCGTCTAGAAAAACCGAAACGATCAGTTTCCGCGATGCGGAAGCCATTCTTGTGGTAGTAAGAAGTTACTTGTACAACCCGCTCAATTTCAGATACGATTCGCTAAAGGATCTGAAACGAGATGCGGAGATGCAGCTGAATCTGACAGGTGCAAAATACCATATCTACCTTTATTCGTTGGAAAACGATCTGACGCTACGCCAGCTGGCTCACGAGTCCTTTGAAGCGGAAAAAGACTAACTATATTGTGAACCACCCTCGCATCATCTTTCCGTGGATGAGTCCTTTGGCGACCTAAACCTATCCGACCTCCCCGTATGTGGGAAGAGGCTCACATGCTTTCTTTGCTGCGAATGTACTTATTGATAAGTTCCTCCCCAATCTCTTGGGACACTTCTTTCACATGAAAATCCGCCTTCTTCGCAGCATCTTTCAGACTGCCCCCTAACGAATAAGCAACCCCATTAACAATAAGGTGTCTATCATGCACGGCATCGATACGGTCATAGTTTGGGTACTCCTGCTTGAACAGGCTCTCGACCGCCTCGAACTCTTTCCTCACCTTTTCTTTCCATTTGGACGGAGACGTAACGATTCTCACCTCCGCGTTCGACGGTAGTGCATAGAGGTAGAGGTAGAAGACTGAAGCATCTACATACGGATCAAACAGGTAAGCCTTTTTGGCTTGTTCACTCAGGATGGAACGGAAGAAGCAATAGGCTTGGAATGGTGTCCTTGCTCTCAGGTTAACGTCTACGAATGGGAGCGGCAGTTGTGCTATGGTCATCATAACGCTTGACAACTGCTCATATAGTGCCTCAACGATGGACAAGAACTCTTCACAGGAGACTTTGCGACTATCTATAGTCTGCTGAGCTAAGACGTGAAGCAGCTGATACTGCGGTATGCCAACGTAACCAAAGTATATATCGTTTCCGCTCATCTTAAGGAAATTGTCCACCCTGTCTAAAACGTTTTGACCCAAATCTTGCTTGAGCCGTAACAACACACCGGTATCGTCCGCGTAACCGGGGTCTTGTCTACATCGCTCGAGAAATTGGCGTAGCGGCTCAAGGAAAGCGCCTAACGCTATTAAAGCGTCTTGCCGAGCGCGCTGCAGGGATAGCAGCTCATCTGCGTTCATCATACTCACGCGACCACACCTCCGAATTCGAACATACCCGTGATTTGTCCATACTGATTATTTGAGCATTGACAAACATGACAGGAGTCATCACTACCTCCACCCTCTATGCCCTATCTTCTCCACCGGTATGGGTTGGAAACCCAACTTCCATGCGGGTGAGTCGCGGCGCAAACGATAGTCATCCTTCTCAGGGGCGACGAACAGCGGGTCGGCAACCAGTGAGTGAGCGTCAAAGCCCGCCTTCAGCCACTCCTCGAACGTGCCGAGCGGCGTGATACGACGGTTTATCCCCCGCAGGTTCGCACCGCGCAGCCAGTAAAGGTTGTAGTTCCACTCGGCAAAGCGGTCGCTCCGGTTGTCCCACGAGAAGATGAGCGTGGATTCCGGCTTCGAGTAGACCACGATGTTGCGCACGAAGCGGTTGCCCTGCATGAAGTCGTCGCGCGGCTGCAAGCGTATCTGCTCCACCAAAGCGTCTACGAAGACGTTGTTCTCAAACAGGTTATTTTTCCCACCATGCACACAGATACCCCCGTTCACCGTACGCGCCACAATGTTGCCGAAGACGGTAGTGCCGCTGCTGTAGTCGTCCAGATAGATGCCCCACGTGAAGTAGGGTGTGACGATTTTGCCCTCCGGCGTGCTCACCATGCCCACCGAGTCCAGAATCAGATTGTAGCGGATGATGTTTCCCGTATCCTGCTGGTCTCTGCCCAGCGTTTCTATTGCGCCGGTATCGTTGGTCTCCAGATTAGTGCGGCGCAGGTCGTTGTACTCCACGATATTGCGGTGCGACTGGCGCGTGGGATCCAGCGTCTTGAGCGAGATGGCATAGCGCGGAGTATCCCATATCGTATTATGCGCGATGCGGTTGTCGCTACCCGTAATGACATACACACCCGCCACATGCTTGTATACCAGCCCCAGCCGTTGCATGATATTGCCCGCGATGAGGTTGTGGCGTGGCTGGCTGGCGTTATCGCCGACGAGGATGACGCCCCCCTGCCCCACATCCTCCACACGGTTTTTCACAAACTGGACGCGCTCGCTGCGCTCTTCCAGCCGTAGCGCGTAGCCACCCGTCCAGCGAAATGTGCAGCCTGACACCACACAGTCGCGCGCTCCCGACATCCATATCACCGCATCGGCGGGCATGTAGTAGTTGGTGGTGAGGGTGTAGTTGGTGTCCATGAAAGTAAAGCCTTCGAAACGAAGGTGTTCTATCCACCGGTTGTGCTCCGGCTCACCCTTCAGCACAATGAGACGGTCTAACCGCACCAGCACGGCAGGCTGCGCGGGAGGCGTGTCGCCCTCGGAAAGATAGAGCAGTTCACCCTTCTCCCTGTCCAGATACCACTCGTGGGGAGCGTCCAGTGCGTCGCGTACCCCTTCAACGAAATAGCGGTTGCCGGGTCGGATGTCGTCGGTATAGCCGTCGGGCGGGAGATGAACCTTGCGGGCATCGTAGTCTATCTGCACGATAGGAGCAATGGCGTTCACCCACCCCCATGCGGGGAAGATGTGCAGTTCCGCTCCAGATATATCTCTCCAGTGCGGGATGTCGCCCTCGCGAAACATCAGATACTCGCGAGAGCCCGCAGATTGGGGAGTTTCGCCATGAAAGTCCGCGAACAGCCAGCCTCCGGTTCGTGGATTGCGGGGGTCAAAGCTGGGATGTCGGGCACGTATCGCCCAGCGGTCGCCCAGACGCAATAGACGAGGCACCTCGCCACTCTTGACCGAATCCGGCACGGGCACTGACCACAGATTGTCCCTTACTCTTCGCCAACCGGAGAGGGGCACTCCCCCGCTCAGCACAACGGTTGCTCCCTTCGCGGCGCGATAGGTAACGGGAGCGTCGGCAGTGCCGGAATCGTCCGGCGTGAACACCAGCGGCTTGTGCAGGTAGTAGATTCCGCCGCCGACCACCACCTCTACCGGCTGACGCAGACCACGCGCTTTGAGTTCACGCACCGCTCGTTGAGCACGGTGCAGGGTGGCAAAAGGTCCGTCCGTTCGTTGCGCGTTGGGACGAACCAGCCTGCCCGACCACGAATCGTTACCCTGTGGGGAGACGTAAAATCGCACGGGGGCTGCGTGAGAGGTTGAAAGCAGCACTGCTATCATTACAAGCAACACCACCCAACTCATCGTCGTTTTCGCTCCTCCCTTGATGAATTGCACATCAGAATTAACCCAACCAGCTCTCTACCTTTAGGCTCGGAATTCGTGAAAAGTCACTATCGGCAGTTAGCACAATCAGGTCCTATCCGACGGGTGGTTGAGGAGACACTTCCTCAGCAAAAGGCAGGTCTATTTGCTCGACGATGGTTTCCAATTGCTTTAGCTCCTCAGCGGACTCCGCAAGTCGTCCGAAGCAAAAGCGTAAAGCCTCCCGGCTACCTGGCTGGATGGAGGCTACTTCCTGCAACAGTTGAGCAAGATTTTCCTCGTCCAGCAGTACATTTGTGCGCGAAGCGCGGCGTTTCATCGTGTCATCACCACCTCGCTACGATTATACCTGACGTGCCACCCAATAGCACTCACTCCTTCACGAAGCGAATGTTCAGCTCGCGCGTTTCCTCTACAGTGCCCCTGCTCCCTCAGCCAGCGTATCCTTCAGCCTCTGCGCGTCCGCGCGGATTTTATTTCCCTCGGCGTCGGTGATGTAGAAGACGCCGACCGCCTTGCCAGCCCATGTGCTGAGCTTGGCGCTGTGGATGTTCCAGCCCAGCTGCGACAGCGCGCGGCACACCCAGTACAGCATCCCGATGTGCTCGGTGGTACGTACCTCGATCACGGTGAACTGTTCCGACAGGTCATGGTGAATGACCAGGCTCACCAGCTCGGGGCGAGTTTGTTCCACACGCCTGCGCCGCTGGAGCAGTTCCGTCACCGACATCTCGCCGGTGAGCACCGCCACCATGTGCTCTTCTATCTCCGCCCGCTTGGAGGGTGGTATCGGGCGACCGCGATAATCCACCCACAGCGTGTCCAGCGCGATTTTGATTTCTCCAGAGCGTGTGAACACGTTCGCCGCGTGCACCGCTATCTGTCCCGCATAAAGCACCCCCGCGATTTTCGCCAGAAGACCGGGCTCCGGGTCGTCAATCGCACAGACAGTGAGCTCGGTCACCGAGGCGTCGGGCGGGGTTTGGAAGGCAAGCTGCGGCACCCCTTTAATTGCCTCCTGCACCATGCGGATATGCAAGCCAATCTGCTCTTGTGGTGTGTTGAGCAAATAGGTTGCTGGCATCTGGTTCAGGTGGCGGGCAACCAGGTCCTCCGGCAAGTTTTCCAGGCTCAAATCCTTTGCCAGCCGACGACGGAACCGGCCGATGTCCGGCGGGGCGTGCTCTACCGCTTCCGATGCCATCAGAAATCGTTCTGCCTTACGATGCAGCTCACGCAGAAAAGCGGCTTTGACCTCCGTCCACTGCCCACTGCCGACCGCATGGGTGTCGGCGTATGTGAGGATGTACAGCATGTTCAACCGCTCTACCGTATCCACGATATGCACAAAATCGCGTATTGTTTCGTCTAGATTCAGGTCGCGTAGCCGTGAGGTTTCAGCCATCAGTAAGTGATGCTTCACCAGAAACTCGAGGTCGGCGACGGACTCCTCGCTCAGGTACAACCGTCTGCCTACCTCTCGTGCCATCTGCGCCCCTGCTTCCGCATGGTCCATCTGTGGGTTCGCCTTGCCCGCATCGTGTAGTAGAGCTGCCAGGTACAGCACCTCCCGATGCGGTGTTTCCTGAAAGATGCGCCGGTAGTCGGCGTAGTTGGGGTCGGTGATCGTGTTCAGCGCCTCGATGTTCTCTATCACGCGCAGGGTGTGCTCGCCTACCGTGAAATCGTGCGACGGGTCGTAAGGAATCAGCGTGCGGGTTGCTTCAAATTCCGGCAAAATCCAACCCAGCACACCGGTATCCGCCATCTGCCGCAGAGCACGCGCGACCCCATCTGGTGCGCGAAGGATAGAGAGAAACGTCTCCGCAAGGTGTTTGGGGTCGCGGGTAGTCGGTTTTTGCTGAACGGTTTGCCGCATCAGCATTTGCAGCGGCGCACTGAGGTTCAGTTCGTAATCCTGCGCCAGTCGCACCGCCCAGACCATCCACACAGGGTCCTCGCGTTGCAAAAGGTTGTGGGCTGGAATCACCTCTTTTCGTTCGCAATCCAGTCCTATGCCCAGCACGTGCCGTCCCTGCTCCACACGTTGCACCACTTCCTCGCAAATGCGGTGCGCAGCAGCTGCATGAAGGTAGTAGTCACGCATGAACTGCTCCACCGCAGGCAGATGGTCATGGGAGCGGTATCCCAGACGGGCTGCGATTTGCTCCTGCTTCGCTGCCGTAAGAATGTCCCGCTGCTCTCCAGCCAGAATGTGCAGATGATTGCGCACGCGCAGTAAGAACTCCTGCGCCTGGATCAGACTGACTGCATCCCCCGGCGTTAACCACTCGCGAGATACCAGCTGCTCCCAACCTCCCGCCGTGGGTAGACCAGCCGAGCCTGCCGCCAGCCAGCGCACCAG
Organism: bacterium HR16; assembly: GCA_002898895.1. Classification (GTDB taxonomy): domain Bacteria; phylum Armatimonadota; class HRBIN16; order HRBIN16; family HRBIN16; genus HRBIN16. Next base: position 23,022 of record BEHS01000032.1, read on the forward strand.
ATGAATATCGCGAAGCCCACCCGCTCCCTCTTTGACGTTCGGCTCCACCAGATAGGGCGTGGTGCCGTACCGGGCGCGTATCTGGCGTCGCTCCATAATTTTTCGGAACAGGAAATCGGTGGGGTTGAAGTGTACCCAGAACTCCTCCAGAAACCGCGCGAAGACATGACGGCTTCCCACCACCGATCGGGCGTCCACGAGAGTGGTCTGGGTGGTATGGTCCAGCGTCGCGCAGTCGTCAATCAGCCGGTAAGCATAGCCCACCTTCAGGCGCCCGTACTCCATCATCACATCCATCAGCAGGCGGAGCATCTCGCGGATAATGCGGTCGGTGG
>BEHS01000033.1 GCA_002898895.1 bacterium HR16
ACCTTTTCGAAGGCGTATGCGCTGGCGGGTCTGCGCGTGGGCTATGCCATCGCCCGACCGGACATCATCGACGCGATGAACCGCGTGCGCGAGCCGTTCAACGTCAACAGTGTGGCGCAAGCCGCCGCGCTCGCCGCGTTGCAGGACCAGGAACACCTGCGCCGGGCGGTGGAGCTGAACCGACAGGGATTGGAGTATTTCTATCAGCACTTCGAGCGGCTGGGCTTGTCTTACGTACGCAGTGAGGCGAACTGTGTGATGGTGGACCTCGGGCGCGACAGCCAGCCGGTGTTTCAGGCGTTGCTGCGCAAGGGCGTCATCGTACGCACCGGACATATTTTCGGCTTGCCCACCTACCTGCGCATCACTACCGGCAAGCCGGAGGAAAACGAGCGATTCATCTGTGCATTAGAGGAGGTTTTGCAAGCATGATTATCGTTCTGGACAAAAGTGCTACCCCAGAACAGATTGACCTGATTACTTCCAAGCTGCTGGAGGGCGGATACCATGCGCATCCCATCTATGGCGTGGAGAAGACCGTCATCGGCGCAGTAGGTGTGCCCGAAGAGGAGAAACCGAACCTGGTGGAGCAGTTTGAGGCTCTGCCCTTTGTGGAGCGAGTGATTACCATCCTCGCCCCGTACAAGCTGGTGGCGAAGGCGTACCGACCGGAAGGCACGGTGGTGCGGGTTGCGAATAAGGTACCCATTGGCGGGCAGCAGGTGTGCATCATGGCGGGCCCCTGCACGGTGGAGACCCCAGAGCAGACGCTATCCACTGCCCGCGCGGTGAAGGAGGCAGGGGCGCACATGCTGCGTGGCGGCGCGTACAAGCCCAGTACCTCGCCCTACTCGTTCCAGGGGCTGGGCGTGGAAGGGTTGAAGATACTGGCGGAGGCGCGCGCGCAGACGGGCTTGCCGGTGGTCACCGAAGTGATGGACCCGCGCAATGTGGATCTGGTGTGCCGTTACGCGGATATGTTGCAAATCGGCACGCGCAACATGCAGAACTACGACCTGCTGCGCGAGGTGGGCAAAACGCGCCACCCGGTGCTGTTGAAGCGGGGCATGTGGGCGCGTATCGACGAGTGGCTGATGGCGGCGGAATACATCATGAAGGGCGGAAACGAGAACGTGGTGTTGTGCGAGCGCGGAATACGCACCTTCGAAACCGCCACGCGCAACACGCTAGACCTTTCCGCCGTGCCGGTAGTGAAGCAGGAGTCGCACCTGCCGGTGATTGTAGACCCCAGTCAGGGCACGGGCAAGTGGAGCCTGGTAACCGCCATGAGCCGCGCCGCCATTGCCGCAGGGGCAGATGGGTTGATTATCGAGGTGCATCCACACCCCGAGCAGGCGTTGAAAGACGGCGCGCAATCGCTCACTTTCGAGAACTTCCAGCAGCTGATGGTGGAGGTGCGCGCCATCGCGCAGGCAATGGGCAAGGAGATGTAGAACGAGGGGGGGAGAATCTACCCTCCCTCCTTCACCTACAGCGGCTGGTAGCGCGGATTCTTGCGTCGGATGTCTTCCGTTGAAACGAACAGGCGAAGGAGGCGAAACGATGAGAACCAAAGGCTTAGCGATGCTACTGCTTGCCACAGTATTATTGCTGACGATAGGCGCTCTGTGGGCGCAGTCCAGAGTGCCGACCGCTGTCATTACCCGCACTCAGCGAATTGAGCTGGTAGACAAAGAGGGCAGAATCCGCGCCGAGCTGAAAACCTCCGGAGAGGATACTCTACTCGTGTTGTACGATGGGCAGGGACGCCTTCGTACGGCAATAGGCACCGAGAGCGTAGCCTTCTACGGCGCAGATGGCAAGCTGAAAGGGAAGATCGACGCTCAGAGCCTTTCGGGCGTAGCACCAGACAGTAGGTGAACACCATGCTCAGGGTACAGGACCGGGGAAGTAGTAAGGGGGAGCTGTTAAGCTCCCCCCGTTCATGACAGCCGTGTCTAATACCGAACTACAGCCGGTTCTGCAGGTTGAACCGGAAGTGGTACAGCTTCACCGACCCACCGCGTTTGAACCACTTGGCGTGACCATCGGCGAAGGTGATGTTCGCACCCTCGTTGTGACGGTAGCGCAGGTTACCCACCTTGCCGACAGCGCTCCAGATCTGGATGGGGTTGGGCGCGTCGTCGTCGATGTTCGTGCCGTCAGGTAGCTTCCACAGAAGCACCGACAGCGGGTTCACCTTGCTATCGTCCCAGTAGTCCGGGGGCGGAACCGAACCGGTGGCGGGGTCCTGCCATACCTCCGGAGTCCACCAGTTCCAGAAGGTGGAGGAACAGTAACCACCCCACTCGGGTACCTGTCCGGTATCGCCTTGCAAGACGGTCTCCGCAGGACGGGGCATCGCCGCCTGCGATTTGTAGTTCAGCACATCGTTATAGGCATACGCCCATGCCGCCGGCCACTTCGCCGAGGGGCATCCGCGAATGCCCGCACCCGTCCATACCTGCCCGTCCTTGATGTAGGGCCAGAGCAGTTGCATGTACCAGACGGTAGTGTCGCCTCCCTGCCGGTAGTCGTACCCGGGCGGCATGACCTCATCGTAATCCTGGATGTACATCATGCACGCCAGTCCGATCTGCTTGCAGTTCGACAGACACCGCGTCTGCCTTGCCTTCTCGCGCGCCTGCGAGAACACCGGGAACAGAATCGCTGCCAGAATCGCGATAATCGCGATGACGACGAGCAGCTCGATAAGGGTGAAAGCCCTTCCCTGTTTCATTGGGAGACCTCCTTTTTTAGTGTCGGATTGCGTTGTCAATGTACCCCTGACGCTCAGTAGGAGCCGCTGAAGAAACGACGAACACGGCTGTCATGAAACGATTAAGTATTATTAGTATACGCAAGCATTCCCGAAGAGTCAATATGGTGAAGCGTATTTGCACCAAGAATTTTCGCGAAAAAAGCGGATGGGTATGGTAAGCTTGCGGGGGTACTGTACGGTATGCTGCACGTGGTATAATAAAAACCCAAAGGAGGATGTTGCACCATGCCTACGCTGTTTGAAAAAATCTGGAACGCGCACATCGTCCACGAGGAACCCGGACGACCGACTTTACTATACATTGACCGCCACTTCGTGCATGAGGTCACTTCGCCGCAGGCGTTTGATGGCTTGCGGGAAGCGGGGCGCAAGGTGCGCCGTCCCGATTTGACCTTCGCCACGATGGACCACAACGTGCCTACGGATAACCGCTGGAACATTACCGACCCTATCTCTCGCAGGCAGATTGAGGTGTTACGTCGCAACTGCGAGGAGTTCGGCATTACGCTGTTCGACCTCGACAGCGAAGACAACGGCATCGTGCACGTTATCGGTCCCCAGCTGGGCATCACCCTTCCGGGGCTAACTATTGTATGCGGTGACAGCCACACTTCCACGCACGGCGCGTTTGGTGCGCTGGCGTTTGGCATTGGCACGTCGGAGGTAGAGCACGTGCTGGCAACGCAGACCCTGCCGCAGACAAAGCCTCGTACGATGGCGATTCGGCTGGAGGGAAAGCTTCCGCTGGGCGTTACCGCCAAGGACATCATCTTGAGCATCATCGGGCGCATCGGCACGGGCGGAGGAACCGGCTGCGTGATTGAATATATGGGCGAGGCTATCCGCGCGCTGAGCATGGAAGAGCGGTTGACGATATGCAACATGTCCATCGAAGCGGGCGCACGCGCGGGCATGATAGCCCCTGACGAGACCACTTTCGCCTATCTGGAAGGTAGACGCTTCGCCCCTCAGGGTAAGCAGTTCGAGCGGGCGGTTGCTTACTGGCAAACTCTGCCGTCCGACCCCGACGCGCAGTTTGACCGTGAGGTGCAGTTTAACGTTTCAGAGTTCGCACCACAGGTCACCTGGGGCACCAGCCCGGAGCAGGTGGTAGATGTGACCGACCGCGTACCTGACCCCGCCTCTTTCACCGACGAGACGAAAGCGAAGGCGGCGGAACGCGCCCTGCAGTACATGGGGCTGAAGCCCGGCACGCCCATTCAGGAGATACGGGTGGACCGGGTGTTCATCGGCTCGTGCACTAACGGTCGGCTCAGCGACCTGCGTGCGGCAGCGGCGGTGGTCAAGGGCAAGAAGGTGGCTCCGCATGTGCGGGCGATGGTGGTTCCCGGCTCACAGCATGTGAAGAAGCTGGCAGAGGAAGAGGGGTTGCACCGGATTTTCATCGAAGCGGGCTTCGAGTGGCGTGATTCAGGCTGTAGCATGTGTCTGGGCATGAACCCCGATATTCTACAGCCCGGTGAACGCTCCGCTTCCACCAGCAACCGCAACTTCGAAGGCAGGCAGGGGCGCGGTGGACGCACTCACCTTGTCAGCCCTGAGATGGCAGCTGCTGCGGCTATTGCCGGGCATTTTGTAGACATCCGCGAGTGGTATCGTGAAGGCAAAATCGCTGAGGAGGTACTGCGCCGATGAAACCTTTCGAGAAGATAACCGCGCTGGTGGCTCCGCTGGACCAGCCGAACGTGGACACCGACCAGATTGTGCCCAAGCAGTTCCTGAAACGGGTGGAGCGCACCGGCTTCGGACAGTTCCTCTTCTACGACTGGCGGTTTCTGCCCGATGGCTCGCCCAACCCGGATTTCGTGCTGAATCAACCGCGTTATCAGGGGGCGCAGATTCTGCTCACCCGCGAGAACTTCGGCTGTGGCTCCAGCCGCGAGCACGCGCCCTGGGCGCTGCTGGACTACGGCTTTCGGGTGATTATCGCCCCCTCCTTCGCCGATATCTTCAAGAGCAACTGCTTCAAGAACGGCATCCTGCCTGTGGAACTGCCGGCGGAGGTGGTGGACGGCCTGTTTCGTCGTGTGACCGCGCAGGAAGGCTACCGGATAACGGTAGACCTCGAAGCGCAAACGCTTGCGGGCAGCGACGGTTTCTTCTACCGATTTGAGATAGACCCCTTCCGCAAGAAGTGCCTGATAGAGGGGCTGGACGATATCGGCTTGACCCTCCAGCACGAGGACAAGATTGCCGCGTACGAAGCCACGCACCGCGAGCCCTGGCAGGCAGCGATAGCGGGAAGGTAAGAGGCTGATTCCACCGCATCACCGAGGAAGCGAAACTGGAAGCACAGTATTCGAACGTGCTCTGTGCGCACTGGACGGTAACCTGCACGGTTGGGATAGCGCACAGGGGCAGGCGATTCCTTCGAGTTCTGTGTAGCAGTATACTCTGCAGGAAAACGCTTGCGCAGTGAGAACCTCTAACTGCAAAACGCAGTCGGAGGTTCTTACCATGATCGCATATTGCTTCATCGGTTTGTTGCTCGCAATGGCTCCCGTGAACGCGGCTCCGCGGGTTACCCTGGTGCGCAACGGAAGCCCGCAAGCGGTGATCGTCGCGCCGTCCGAAGCCCGCGGCGACCTCTCCGCAGCGGTAAGCGACCTGCAGGTTTACATCCAGAAGATGTCCGGAGCTCGTCTGCCTGTGGTCACAGAACCACCTGCAAACCGAGCTGCTATCGTGCTGCGTGCGGGCGTACAGGGGCTGTCGGACGTAGGGTATCGCCTGCGCACCGAGGACAATCGCCTCTTCATTGAGGGAGCAACCGAGGCTGGCGTGGTCAACGGCATCTACGGTTTACTGGAAGACCATTTGGGTGTGCGCTGGTACATCCCGGGCGATTTGGGCGAGTACGTACCCCGGCAGAAAACCGTCACCGTACCTGCGCTGGATGAAACGCGCGAACCCGCCATCCCCAGCGTCACCGGATTCGGCGGCTATCAGGCGGACCCACCCAGAGGCGCAGAGTGGAGACGGCGCAACCGCATGGCGGGGTTTCAACCCTACTGGCACGGCCACAACTGGGAAGGCATTATCTCTCTGAAGGAGGTGGACCGGCATCCCGAATGGTTCGCGCTCATCGACGGGCAACGGAAGTGGCAGCTGTGTACCACCCATCCCGAGGTCATCCGTCTCGCTATCCAGAGGGTGCTGGACTATTTTGAAAAGAACCCGCAGGTGAAAACTTTCTCCCTGTCGCCTAACGACTTCGGCAAGTTTTGCCAGTGCGACCGTTGCCGCGCTCTGGACCGAGAGCTGGGTGTAGACCCCTTCGCCCCCGGAGGACAGTTCACCGACCGCCTGCTGGTGTTCTTTAACCAGATTGCGGAAGAGGTGGCGAAGCGTTACCCCGACAAGATACTTTGCTTTTACGCCTACCTCACGCACACCGACCCGCCCCAGAAGGTAAAGCCCCACCCCAACCTGATGCCGGTGATATGCCACACGCCGTGGGAGTTCTGTCACGCCCATCCCATCACCGCCAACTGCGCCCCGTGCAAGCGGTTTCGTCAAATTGTGTTGCGCTGGCGTGAGCTGTGTCCTCATGTCGGCATCTACGACTACTACGGGCACTGGCAGTGGTTCGGACAATGGCCGCTGGTGCACACCCTAAAGGTGGATATCCCCTTCTATGCGAAAGTGGGCATCGAGCACCTGAACAGCGAGACGCATGATGACTGGTGGACGCAGCCCCTGAACATCTTCGCGGCGGTGAAGCTGGTGTGGAATCCGCAAACCGATACCGACGCGCTGATTCGTGAGTTTTGCCAGCATCTGTTCGCCGAATCCGCCGAGCCGGTATACCGCTACTTCACCCTGTACGAGAACCTGATGGCGAGTATGCCGCTGGAGGCGAAAAATCACGAGGACTGGTGGGTCTATCCCTCAGCCGAGGCAATGGAACAGGGGCGTCAGTTACTGGAAGAGGCGTTCAGCAAAGCGCGTTCGGAGGCGGTGAAACAGCGGGTACGCAAGCTACAAATCGGGCACCGTGTCTATACCGTCCAGTGGCAGGCAGCAACCGCCCGACGCGCAGGTGACATCATGCGCGCCCGGGAGGCGGACGTGCGGTTCGCACAGATGGTGCAGGAGCTGCAAAACAGCGGTCAGCACGACATCATCGATATGTGGCTGGCACGGCACGAGTCGCAAGAGCGCGGTAGCGAGGCGCAGGCGTGCCTGGAACTGCTGACGAGCGCGGGCTACACCACCACTGAGGCGCGCGAGCAGGCATGGCGTGAGGCGCAAAAGGAAGGTGCGGCGTTTGCCCGCAAGCTGGGCTTCATCACCGAGTGGCAGGTGGTAGGACCGTTCCGCTGCACTCCGGGTGAGCTGAGCAAGACGGACATTCCGGTGGACACGGTTAACCTTTCCCAGAGGTTCTCCACACTGTCGGGGGAAGCGGGCTGGCAACAGGTGAGCGTCAACCATCCTTTTGGCTTGCTTGACTTGCGCAACCTGTTCACCAGAGACCCCTGGGTGAGTGCGTACGCCGCCTGCTGGGTACAGCTGCCCGGTCCCACAGCCATCAGCCTGCGGGTGGGTAGCAACGACGGCGCAGCGGTGTGGCTGGACGGCAAGCCGATTCTGGTGGCAGATGTGCCTCGTGGCTTCCAGCCCGACCAGGACCGCGTGTCGGTAGCCGGGGGCGGTGAGCAGTGGCACCTGCTGGTGGTGAAAGTCATCAATCACGGGAACCTCTGGAATCTCGCGGTACGCTTCACCGACGATGTAGGACGCCCTCTGCAGATACCGACGCGGGCAACACCGCCTGAATAGAGGAACAACACGATGCGCCGGAGGGCTGTCCCGCTTGTCGCGCTGATGAGCCTTGCCCTTGCTGCGCCCGCTTCGGCGAACATGGGTACGCCGTTGATGTGGCTGGGCTTCCTTCAGCTCGCCTTTGGGAACGCTATTATCGGCGCGATAGAAGCGCTAACGCTTCGGTTCGCCTTCCAGCTCCCCTATCGTCGTGGGCTGGTGTTGATGACGTGCGCCAATTATGCCTCGCTGGTGATCGGTTGGTTTCTTCTGCAGTTCGTGGAGGGACCCTTCAATCGTATTCCGCCCGGTATCGATGTGCTGTTGATGCTTCCTAAGTTGATAGCTGTGCTCTGGGTGGTATTGTTTATCTGGACGGTTCTCGCCGAGGCGCCTTTCGTGCACCGTCTGTTTCCGCCAGAGGCACGCTCGTGGTACACCACACTCAAAGCTTCCTTGCTTGCACAGACGGTCTCCTCTCTCTTTCTGGCTCCGCTCTACTTGTCCGCCAGCAACTACAGCTTCGTTACACAGACGAAGATACAGCCTGACCTGCGCTTTGTGCAGGCTCCTGTTGCACAGGTGTACTATATCGGTCTGGACGGTAATATCTGGCGAGTCCATATCGACGGCACAGGCAAACAGAAGGTAAAGGACGCAAACGCCACAGACCCCTCAGCGCGGCTTTATGCGAAACGGGACCGGGGGACGGGAAGATGGGACCTGTGGTGTTCCCGTTGTGGAAGGAGCACGGAGGGTGATGTGAAACTGCTGGAGGGTATCAGTCTAAAACGCATGCCCACTCGTCGCACTGCATCATTAGAAGAAAAGTCAGCGAAGGAGTCACGCGAAGTGAGCCAGCCGTGTGACATGGGCATGCCGCTGGACTACCGCCCTCTTCAAGAAAGAGATTGGACGGTCTTCGTGGACGTCTGGGCAGAGAGAGGGCTACAGGTGTATCACCGCGGGCAGAGGTCTTATACCCTCGGTATGGAAACGCCTTTCATCGCGTGGTTTACCCGTTGGGCAACCTGTCTGCCCGGCGACTATGTGGTGTTCAATCTGGGCGATTACATTCTCATTCTGCACATACCCACGCGCCGACTGGGTTTCCTCGCAGCCGGCAGGTGTCCGCTGGTGGTGATGCCGGATCGAGATGCACCCAAGGAGCCTGAAAGCAGCTAGCGGGATGATTCCGGCACCGAACGCTCGATAACTATCCCGCGTTGCCTGCAGGCTTTTCCTCACATTTCGGCGAACCGTACCGAAGGGGTGATTGCCATGCAAGAACTTATACAGGAACTGCTCGCGCAACGGGTGGTGGGTATCCTGCGTCTGCCGCAGTCCGACCTTGCGCTGCGTGCGCTGGAAGTGGCTATCGAGCATGGTTTGCAGGCGGTAGAGGTGACTATGACCACGCCTAACGCGCTGGAGATTCTGCGTGAGGCACGCCAACGCTGGGACGGCGAAGCACTGGTGGGTGCGGGCACGGTGCTGGATGCAGAGAACGCCAAACGGGTGATAGATGCGGGTGCGCAGTTTGTGGTATCGCCGATACTGGACGCCGGCATGGTGGAGACCGCTCTAAAGGCAAATGTTCCACCCGTGCCGGGTGCTTTCAGTCCGACCGAGATTTTCGCTGCCTATCGGATGGGTGCGCCCATTGTGAAGGTGTTTCCGGCGGTGACGCTGGGTGCGCAGTTTTTCAAGGAGGTGAAGGCGCCGCTGCCACAAATACCGCTGATGGCGGTGGGTGGATTGAATGCGCACAACGCCGCCGAATACCTGCACGCAGGGGCGGACATGGTAGGAGTAGGTGGTGCGTTGTTCCCGAAAGCGGCGATACTGGCAGGCGAGTTCGAAGGGGTAGCGCAAACGGCGGAGGCGCTGTCGACTCTGCGACACCTGCACCTCGAACACTCCTGAAATCGGTTATAATAGAGCCAAGAGGTGATGCCGATGGCAATCTCGCAGGCGATAGAAACCGTAAGCTATCCTGTATCGGATGGGAAGCCAATGGTAGAAACGCCTGAACATCTGGAAGCGATGCTGTATCTGCTGGACGCGCTGATGCGGTACTTCGCCGGGCGCGAAGATGTGTATGTGGCGGGCAATCAGTTCATGTGAGGACGAGGGGTACAAAGTGCGCCTGTACGACCCTTCGGAAGGACGCATTATCCCGACCGCAATGGAGCTTGCCGAGCAGGCAGCGGAGCTGGAAGCCCGCCTGCGCGCGCTGGAAGCGGAACTGCAACAGAGAAAGGAGCCGGGTGAATGACCTATCGTGGCGTAGTGGTTGCCCGAAACGGGGCAGTGGCAACCTCTCAACCGCTGGCGACGGCGGTGGGACTGCATGTGCTGCAGGAGGGTGGCAACTTCGTAGATGCCGCGCTGGCAATCAGCGCGGTGTTGACGGTGATCGAGCCGTACAACAGCCACCTCGGCGGCGACGCCTTTGTGATAGTGTATGACGCCCGCACACGCCAGACGCATGCGCTCAACGCTTCCGGTCCCGCCCCGCGCGCTGCAACACGGGAACGTTTCTCCGGTGGAATCCCCGTGCGCGGTATGCAGAGTGCGTCGGTGCCCGGGCTGGTCTCCGCCTGGGCGTTGCTGCACGAGCGCTACGCCACACGTGAACTTTCGGAGCTGCTCCAGCCTGCCATCCGCTACGCCCAGCAGGGGTTTCCCGCAGGCTATCGCTACAGTCAGGTGTTCGCTGCGCACGAGCACCTGTTGCGGCAGTTCCCCATCACGTGGCGCGAGCTGGTACCCGACGGCGAGCTGCCCTACCCGGGCAAAATGGTTACCCAACCGAATCTTGGCTGGACGCTGACCCGTATCGCCACCGCCGGACCGATGGACTTCTATCGAGGCGATATCGCCGAGCGCATTGTGCGCCACTGCCAGCATCATGGGGGACTCTTTACGGAAGAGGATCTCTCGCAGCCGCCCGCCGAGTGGTTGGAACCGCTTCGCGTGGAGTATCGTGGCTACACCTTGCACGCGCAGCCGCCGGTGTCGCAGGGGCACATTCTCGCGCAAATGCTGAATCTGCTGGAGGGCTACGACCTGCGCAGTATGGGCGCGTTGAGCGCAGACGCTATTCACCTGCAGGTAGAGGCGAAAAAGCTCGCCTTTGCGGACAGGCACGCCTATCTCGGCGACCCGCGCTTCGTGAAGGTGCCGATGGACGTTCTGCTGAGCAAGCAGTACGCGGAGCGACGCCGCCAGCAGATAGACCTGAACCGCGCCGCCGACCGCGTCACTGCCGGCGAGATAGAGCACGATACCACCTACTTCTGCGTCGTGGACCGCTATGGCAACGCCGCTTCCTTTATCCAGAGCATCTTCCACTCCTTTGGCTGTGCGGAGGTAGCGGAGGGCACGGGGATACTGTTCAACAACCGCATGACGGGTTTCTCGTTAGACCCCACCAGTCCAAACGCGCTGGAGCCGGGCAAGCGTACCGCGCACACCCTCAACGCCTACCTGCTGACGCGCGGCGACGATCTGGCTTTCGTCGGTGGCACGCCGGGCGGCGATGTGCAGGTGCAGAGCAACACGCAGATTATCTGCAACCTGATAGACTTCGGCATGAACCCACAGGAGGCGGTGGAAGCCCCTCGCTGGCAGCACGACCCGGAAGGGCTGAAAATCGAGCGCAGAGTGCCTGTGGAATCCCTGCAAAAGCTGGAACGCAAGGGGCATCGCGTGTTGCTATTGCCGGATTGGGGACAATCGGGTGCGGTGCAGGTGATTGCGGTGCACCCGGAAAGCAAAGCGTTACTTGCAGGTTCCGACCCTCGCTGTGACGGTCACGCGGCGGGATGGTAGCGTCTTCATCCTCGTAACCTTACCGACAGTAATCTTGCCGTTTTTCTGCCACGTTCCGCCAACAACCCGTATTTTGCTCAGCACCTGTGGTACAGTTTTTGCATTACCTTAAGGGCGAGAACAGATTCTAAGGAGGTGCCTGATATGGCAAGCAGGTTCCTGTGGCGTCTCGCCCTGGTAGCTGCGCTGGGCTGGATGCTGGCTGGCGGTTCACAGGCTCAGACCTTTACCCTCACCCACAATGGATGGACGTACTCTGAGGATGTAGGCAGCCAAGGCATGGGGAACTTTATAGACCCCAACAGTGTTGACCACATGTACCAGAACTGGTGGTGGTTCCGCACCAACCTGGACGGCTACGAAAAACCTTTGGCTAACCTCGTCTCTATAATGTCTGGTGGCGCCAACAGCGTAAACCTGGTGTTCACCGAGAGCGCAGGCAATTTGTCTAATGCGCTGTTGTTCAAAATCGACTACACTCTCACTGGCGTTAGCTCAACGCAGGCTTATGTCAGCATCGACTGGAGTGTGCAGAATATCTACGGGCAGATCCCTCAACCCATCACGGTCGATTTCTTCGCCTACTCCGACTTCGACCTGAACGGTACTCCGGGCGGAGACAGCGCATTCGCTCTTTCCCCCTTCGATATCCAGTATAGCGAAGGGAGTACGGTCGTAGACGTTATCGCCAGCAGCGGTAATCTGCTTGGCTACGACATCGACAACTTTCCGAGCCTGTTGAACCTGTTGAACGACAGCGCGGTGTACAACGTGTCCGGGCTGATGCCGTCCACCGTGCCGGGTGACATGACCAACGTCTTTCAGTGGCGAGCAACGCTGAATCTAGGAGACACGTTGAGCGGTGGACTTCGCAAGATGGTGACCCTTGGCGCTCCTCCTGGTCCCGTCATTCCCGAGCCGGGCACCTGGGCGCTGATGCTGAGTGGGTTAGCGCCGGTAGCGCTTCGCCTGCGCAAAAAGGCTTAACAGCAACACACTTCCTTCCCTCCACATCCCTCTCCTCGTGCAGGAGGGGGATTTTCCTTTTGTGTGGACGGGAGCAAAACCTGCTGAACACAGAGCACACGGATAATCACGGATAAGCCGGATTGGCGCGGATAACGACACCGTGTACAATCCGTTGCATTCGTGACTATCCGTGTGCTACTTTCCTGACGTACAAACCCTTACCCTTGACCGTTGGCGTTCTGTACATGGAAGTCAAAGTGGATGGGATTGTGGGTGGTCAGATGTCGCTGGATTTCTTTAACGCGCACCGCGTATGAGCGCTCAGAGCCGTTTTGCAGGCTCAGCTCCGGCACAGCATTATTCTTACCTCCCTGCTGTACGATGGTATCCATCACCTCGCGCATGGGAACCAGTAGTTGCAGAGGTTCCAGCCCCTTTCCGTAGAGGCTGGCGGTGGCGTAACCCTTGCGCCGCCACTCTTTGCGCTGTCCTTTGGTCAAGCCGTGATGCACTATTGCGTTGATAGCCATCACATCACCTCCCTTGCCAAAGTGTTTACACTGCGCGACGCAAACGCAAAGCGTTCGTGACCACCGAAACGGAGCTGAGGCTCATCGCCAGAGCAGCGAGCATCGGGCTGAGATAGCCCATCGCTGCCAGAGGAATCCCCAGTACATTATACACGAAGGCGAAAAAGAGGTTCTGGCGAATCGTGCGCACGGTGGCGTGAGAGAGTTTCAGAGCGGTTGCCACTCCGCGCAGGTCGCTACCCAGCAGGGCGATGTCCGCGCTCTCCAGCGCCACGTCGGTGCCTTCGCCCATCGCGATACCTACGTCCGCCTGTGCCAGGGCAGGCGCGTCGTTGATACCGTCTCCCACGAAAGCCACCTTGCGTCCCTGCCTTTGAAGTGCATCGATCGCCTCGGCTTTGCTCTCGGGTAGTACCTCTGCGAGAACCCGCTCAGAGGGAACGCCCACTTCGCGCGCGATGGCTTCTGCCACCACCCGCTGGTCACCGGTAACTATCCACACCTCCAGCCCCATCGCCTGCAGTTGGGCGACCGCATCCCGTGCGGTGGGGTGCGGTTCATCGCGCAGGGCAAGTATTCCCGCTATCTTACCGTCTACTGCTGTGAGCACGGTGGTATAGCCCTGCGATTGCAGGGTATGCACCCTCTCCTGTGCCTGCGGGCTGAGCGTTATTCCCTCCTCGTTCAGCAGGCGTGCGGAGCCAACCGTCAACCGGTGTCCCTCCACCTCAGCCAGCACGCCACCACCTGCAATGGCGCGAAAACCGTTCGCCGGGGGCAGGTGAACCCCTTGCTCCTGCGCAAACTGCACAATCGCCTGTCCAAACGGATGGGTGGAGCCGACCTCCGCCGCAGCCGTCAGACGTAGCAACTCCTCCTCCGCCATGCTGTTCAGCACTTCCACACGGTTTACGCGAGGTTTTCCCGCCGTCAGTGTACCCGTCTTGTCCAGTATCACCGTATCTACATGACGAGCGCGCTCCAGCGTTTCGGCATCTTTCACCAGCACGCCCAGCTCCGCTCCTCTGCCTGTGCCTACCAGCACCGCGGTTGGCGTCGCCAGTCCCAGCGCGCACGGGCAGGCAATCACCAGCACACCCACCGCATGAATCATCGCCGTGGTGAAGTCCGCTTTCAGTATCAGCAGCCACACGCCAAACGTCACCAGCGCAATCAACAGCACAATCGGCACAAACACCGCTGACACCGCGTCCGCCAGCCTTTGTACGGGAGCCTTCGCCGCCTGTGCCCGCTCCACCGCTCGTACAATCTGCGCCAGCATAGTGTCGGCACCTACCCGTTGCGCCCGGATCACCAGCACGCCGTCGGTGTTCAGCGTGCCCGCCGCCACGCTGTCGCCCACGCGCTTCTCTACCGGCACACTCTCGCCCGTCAACATACTTTCGTCCACCGTGGCGAAGCCCTCTATCACCTCGCCGTCCACCGGTACCGCCTCGCCGCTGCGCACGCGCAACAGGTCGCCTACCTGCACTGCCGAGATGGGCACGCGCTCCTCGCTACCGTTGCGTATGCGGATGGCTTCCTGTGGCGCGAGGCGCATTAGCCGTTCAATCGCCTGGCGGGCGCGCCCCTTCGCCCGCGCTTCCAGATATTTGCCAAACGTGATGAGCGTGATGATAACCGCCGCCGTCTCGTAGTACACCGCCCCACCAATCCAGAAGGTTGCGGCGAGGCTGTACAGATAGGCGACAGATGTGCCCAGCACGATCAGCGTCTCCATGTTCGCGCTTCGGGCGCGAAGGGCATGCCAGGCCTTCACGTAAAACGGAGCACCGATGACGAACTGCACCGGGGTGGTCAGCGCGAGCTGAAGCAGCTTCAACCCGTGCGAAGGGTGGTGTACCGCCATACTGAGCACAAACACAGGCAAGGTGAGCAGTGCGCTCACAAGCAGACGGCGACGAGCGACTTGCAGCTCATGTTCGCTGCGCTCGGAGGGGAGCGGTGCAGGGGACTCCTCTGTAACGGGTTGTGCTGTATAACCCGCCGACCCCACCGCTTCCAGCAACTGCTCCACCTGCACCGCGCTCAGGTCGGCGCGAACGGTCGCGCTCTCGGTAGCAAGGTTCACTACCGCCTCCTGCACGCCGGGCACCCTTTTCAGCGCGCGCTCCACCCGTGCCACGCACGCCGCGCAGGTCATACCCTCGATACGTAACTGAATCTCTTGCTGGGACATCTTTGCGCCTTTGGGTGAGATTGGGAAACATCTTCTACTCCATTATACCCGTTTAGTTGCTCATTCGCAGGAGTATGCAGGGGCGATCTTCGAACCTCATCCCCGGCCTCTCTCCTAATGAACTTTGAAAAATTAGACGCACCTATCCGATAAGCACCGCCTGCCCCTCCCCCTGTGTGGGAAAAAGGATACTGGACACGGGTTTGCGGCTAAAGCCGCACCTTCTCAAACCAAACCCTGCCTTCGCAGGCTGGCTTCGTCTGAAAAGGAACGGCTTCAGCCGTAAAGGGAGAACGTTTGGAAACTCGTCTTAACAGGAGTGACTGACGATTTGTTAAACTGCAATCTTGTGGCATGGAAAGTTCTCTTCTGCCATTGTGCAGTCTCCACACCATTGAAATGGTGGGCTATGGTGAGGATAAACCTGTCTTCACAGGTTGTTCAATCCGCGCGGGCGGATTTTGCTCTGTCCATAGCCCATGATTTTAATCGTAGGGCGAGCATGGTGAAAGCATAAAGCCGCCCTGGCTGCACCCATCAACAAGATTGACAGAGTACTGTGGTCCGAACGCTCTCGTGAAGGGATAACCGCAACGGCTCGGTGGGAGCCTTGTCCCGTACCCTCCTTGGAGGGTCGCGTCCAAAGGGAGACGGCTCGGCAGGAGCCTCGCCCTCCCCAGGAAGGAACCTTGCCAGAGCGGTAGTAGTCTGTCAAGCATGATTGTTTAGATGATAGCAGAGTAGTTTCGTACCCCTGTCATGCTGAGCGTCAGCGAAGCATCTCGATGTGACGATAAAGTGAGATTCTTCGCTTCGCTCAGAATGACAGCAGGGCGGGACCGCCTCGCCACAATTGTGAGGATCACACTTGACAGAGTAGTAGCACAACATAGCTTCGTTTGTTTTTTCAAAGTTCATCAAGGAGAGGGGTGTCTCGCATCGAACGCCCCCTTCCCTTGTAGGGAAGGGGGGTAAGGGGGTCAGGTCTCACTGCCTCATCGGTTCGGCAGGCGCAACCTCGCGCTCCAATTCTGGATGGTAGTGAATGCCCAGCTCCTTTGGCTGACCATACAGCTCGGGATGCAGATACTTGCCCCGATACTCGGCGGGCTTGGGCTGTTCGGCCTGGTAGCCGTATTCCTGCACCCAGCGGTCGTTGCGGATGGCTTCTACGCGCCACGAAACCTCTACGAAAGGCTTACTGGTGCGGATAACGAACCGGTTGTTCTGGATTTTTCGCACCACACGCACCTGCACAAAATCCTCTCCTGCGCCATCGATCACCGTGAGTTGATAGCGGAAGTCACGGTTGATGCTCTCGAAGTAGTCGGGCAGCTGCACCACCGCGTAGCCTTGAGCGTCAGTGGTGACATTACCGCTGTAAGCGTTCATCGGCTCGGGACCTTCTGTGCAGAAGTGGTTGAGGTAGGCGCTTTCGTGGCTGAGCGGGTGGTCTATCTGGAACGATTTGGTGCCTGAGGCAGCGAAGTTTCCGTTAGAGTAGACGCCATAGCCCGAAGGGCTGGCGCTTCGCCCATACACGCCGTAGGTGGGGTACTGGGTGTTGGTGGCGGATGCGTAGCCATAGACGCCTGCGCCCATGTCGCTATCACTTTGTCCATACACGCCATAGGTTTCGCCGCTGGTGGCGATTGCAGATCCCACGACACCTCTGCCTGAAGTGCTGGCGCTTCTCCCCAACACGCCATAGGTTTCGCCGCTGGTGGCGATTGCAGAGCCCACAACACCTCTGCCTGAAGTGCCGGCGCTTAGCCCATACACGCCGTAGGGAGAGCCGCTGGTGGCGGTTGCCACGCCAAAGACGCCTGTGCCATTGGTGCTGTCGCTTCGCCCAAACACGCCGTAGGTGGTGCCGCTGGTGGCAGAGGCATAGCCCGACACGCCTACGCCATCGGTGCTGTCGCTTTGCCCATACACGCCCTTGGTGGCGCCGCTACCGGCGGAGACCCAGCCATAGACCCCTGTGCCTGAAGTGCTGGCGCTTCGCCCAAACACGCCGAAGTTGGTGCCGCTGGTGGCGGATGCGTAGCCATAGACGCCTGCGCCCGTGTCGCTATCACTTTGCCCATACACGCCGTAGGTGGTGCCGCTGGTGGCGGTTGCCCAACCAAAGACGCCCCTGCCCGAAGTGCTGGCGCTTTCAAACCAGCCGCCATAGGTGGTGCCGCTGCTGGCATTTGCCAAGCCAAAGACGCCTGTGCCGTTGGTGCTGTTGCTTTGCCCCCACACGCCGGTGGTGCTGCCGCTGGTGGCGGTTGCCCAGCCATAGACGCCTGTGCCGTTAGTGCTGTTGCTTTGCCCCCACACGCCGATGCCACCGCCGCTGGTAGCGGTTGCCACGCCAACGACACCTGTGCCCGAAGTGCTGTTGCTTTGTCCATACACGCCGAAGTTGATGCCGCTGGCGGCGGTTACAATGCCACGCACTCCTGTGCCCGAAGTGCTGGCACTCTCAAACCACCCACCATAGTTCATACCAGAGGTGGCGGTGACAAAACCCTTTACACCAATGCCCGATGTGCTCGCACTCCGACCAACGGTACCAATGGTGCTGCCGCTGGATGCCGTTGCCCAGCCATACACACCCATGCCAGAAGTGCTATCGCTCAACCCATACATGCCGTAGGTGACGCCGCTGGTAGCCGCAGCGTGACCCATGATACCCTTGCCGGAAGTGCTCAGGCTCCTGCCATACACCCCATACGTGTAACCGGTGCTTGCGCTCGCAAGACCGAACACACCCATGCCAGAAGTGCTGGCACTCTCAAACCACCCACCATACGCTGCACCGCTGGACGCACTCTGCTTGCCGAAGATGGCGCGAGAACTCAGTGAGGTCTCTACGTGTAGCAGATAGGCGGGGCTGCTGGTGCCTATCCCGACCTTTCCGGCGGTGTAGTAGATGTCGCTTCCGGACTGTGTCCACTGCGCAAAAGCCGGAGAAGCGCATTGCGTCAGCGCCAGCAAAGCCATCCAGATTCGCGAAGTGATGACGCTTTTCATCTTTGCCTCCTCGTTTCTGGATTTATGAAGTTACAAGTTTCGACACATCGTCTCGCTACTAACATATCACAAGGTTTCCGACGAGTCAATCATTTTTGCGAGGTGTGTGGGAGTATTTTTTGAGGATGTTCAACCACTCTTCCGACCTCTTCCGCGAGCAGAGGGGAGCCGTTTATTCGGATGCTCCCTTCCCTTGATGAACTTTGAAAAAATAGTCGCATCTATCCGATGAGCACCGCCTGCTTCTCCCCCTGTGTGGGAAAGAGGATACTGGGCACGGGTTTGCGGCTAAAGCCGCACCCCTTCAAACCAGACGCTGCCTTCGCAGGCTGGCTTCGTCTGAAAAGGAGCGGCTTCAGCTGTGAAGGGAGAGCGTTCGGAAACTCGTTTTAACAGGAGTGACCGACGGTTTGTCAAACCGCAATTTTATAGCATTTCATATTCTCTTCTGCCATTGTGTAGTCTCCCCACCATTGAAATAGTGGGCTATGGTGAGGATAAACCTGTCTTCACAGGTTGTTCAATCCGCGCAGGCGGATTTTGCTCTGTTCATAGCCCGTGATTTTAATCGTGGGGCGATCTTCAACCTATTTTGTCATGCTGAGCGTCAGCGAAGCATCTCGATGTGACGATAAAGTGAGATTCTTCGCTTCGCTCAGAATGACAGCAGGGCGAGACCGCCTCGCCACAATTGTGGGGATCACACTTGACAGAGTAGTAGCACAACATAGCTTCGTTTGTTTTTTCAAAGTTCATCAAGGAGAAGGGTGTCTCGCATCGAACGCCCCCTTCCCTTGTGGGGAAGGGGGCAAGTGGGATAGGTTGAACACTTTTCTGCTACGCCGCCCGGGAGAAGATGGGCGTCAGCTTCTCTGCCTCTGCACGTAGCTGTTGCTCTTCCCGCTGGGTAATCTTGCGGAACCTCTCCGCAAACGGTATCGCCATGCGAAAGATGTTCTCGTCGCCGGGCGGAATGGCAGCGGTGATATTGGGCAGAGAGAGGGTAAAGCGCAGTGCGATCTCCGCCAGCTTCGGGTCGGTAATCGGCTCGTACCAGCACTTCTCCAGCCTCTTTGCGCCTTCTTGCCAGTGCGTGCGTGCCAGCGCCTTCAGCGCGAGCAGGGTGACCCCGCGCTTCGGAGCCTCTTTGAGCAGCTCCCAGCCAAAGTTGCCCTTGAACAGCGTCACGAAGTTGAAGGGGAAGAGCGCGCTGTCAAACGAGAACCGCTTGATGGCTTCCAGAGCGACCTCTTCAGAGTGCGCACTGAAACCGATGTAACGCACCTTGCCCTGTTCGCGCGCCTTCAGGAAGACCTCCATCGCTCCACCCGGCGCGAAGCACTGTTCCAGCTCCTCCATTTTAGACAGCCCGTGCAGCTGGTAGAGGTCAAAGTGGTCTGTCTGCAACTTGCGCAGGGAGGATTCCAGCTCCTCTTGTGCGCCCTTTGCATCGCGTCTTGTGGTTTTACAGGCGAGGAAGATTTTGTCGCGGAACGATTTGATGGCGGGCCCCATGCGCTCTTCGGCGTCCCAGTAGGTAGGGGCGACGTCGAAGTAGTTGATGCCCCGCTCAAAGGCTTCGCGCGCGATGGCGTCTGCCTCTTTTTGTGGCAATCGTGCCAGCACGATGCCCCCTAGGCCGATGATGGAGATTTTATCTCCCTTCTTACCGTATGGACGTTTGGGAATCATGGTACACCTCCTTCTCAGGGTGTCAATTCTCAATCTTGTGATGTTACGAGTTCTCCTTTGCCATTGTGCAATCTTCCCACCATTGAAATGGCGGGCTATGGTGACAACAAACCTGTCTTCACAGGTTGTTCAATCCGCGCAGGCGGATTTTACTCCCTTCATAGCCCATGATTTCAATCGTGGGGTCCTGCAGGTGCCGATGGCAACCTTCATGCTCGCTCCCCGTAGATACTCTCACGGCTGATGCTTTGTTCCGATAGCGGACCGCCAGAGGGCGGGGTTTGTTCGAAATGATGCCACATCTCCTCCAGTACCTTCCGCCGGCGTGCCTGACGAGGGCGAGGGGTAGATAGGGATGACTTTACTGAAATCCTTACCCTGTCACCTGCTTGCAAATCCAGCGGCTGCAGGGGGACGAGTACCCTGCCATCGTAAATTGCCTCGATCACCTTGCTCATGTCTCGTACTCCCTCAATCGCTGTTCCAGTATGCGCGTGCTGTCCTGCAAGCCACCCTCACGGTTGCGCGCCGTCCACAGGCGGCGGTGCTCGCCCAGAATCTCGCGCATCTCGGTGGCAAGGATGCGTCGCTCCTCAACCGAGTTAATGATACCCGTACGCACCGCCAGAGCGCGACGGCATCCATGCAGCAGCATTCGGGCGGCGTTGGTAAACTCGTCCACTATCAGCGAGGCGTCCACCCTGTCCATGCGGGCGCGTGGTAGCGGTTCTGTAACGGTGCGAATGTACTCCATCGTGGCGCGGATGGTCTCCTCCGTTACACTTTCAGGCAAAGGGCGCGTGAGTGGAGAGTGCACGAAGTGGAACAGTACGCTGGCGTTACCCACGAGGTGCCCTATCTTCTGGTAGGCGTTGCCCAAATCGTAAGCCAGCCTGCCCATGACCTCTGCATCGTCACGGAAGACGTGCACATCCAGCGCGCGCACGATATCGATATCGCGGTTCGCCTGATAGCACCACGAGAGCGCCGCGCCCGCCGCGAAGCCCAGGTAGCTTACAGGCAGGTACTGCCAGTGCCCGTTGTCGCCCCAGTCGGTGTTGAGATAGCCAATCGCACCGTGCTTTAGGCCGTTCTCGGCAGCGTTGCGCAGGTTGCCCAAACAGTTATCGGTGCGTCCGGCGATGGTGTTCCACGAGGAGGTGCCGGGGCAAACATAGAAGGGGATGCCCGACGCGGCGAACTTCGCGCCATGCTCGTCAAAGGGATGGGTTGCCTCGTAGCCCCATTCCAGCGCGACCACGTCCCGGGGCAGCTCAGGTACCAGCTCGGGGTGTTCCATGATGATGTCACCCCAGAAGTGCATGGTACGCCCATGTTGTTTGACCAGCTCGTAAATCTTCAGCAGGAACTCCAGATACACGCGTCCTTTGCCTTTGCGTTCGCACTCCTCCTTGCTTCTGCCCAGTCCCAGGTCGAAGGTTTCGTCGCAGCCCACGTTGAACTTGCGGCTGCTGAAGTGCGGCAACAGCTCTTCGTATAGCCCCGCGATAAACCGCAGGCTCTCGGGGTTAGTGGGGTCCAGGCTGAAGGGTTCGTCACTGTGCCCGCCCCAGGGCCAGTCGAAGCCATCGGGACACTCCGCGAGGTGGCGGTAGCGCGGTAGTTTCAGCCAGCGGTGCATGTGCCCGAAGGAGTTCTGGTTAGGTACCAGCTCCACGAACCGCTCACGGCAGTAGGCGTCGAGGCGCAGGATGTCCTCACCCGTCATCGGGCTGGCTTGTGCCCACACCTCGCGGTGGTTGCGATAGGCGAAGGTATGCTCGGTGTACAGCTCCAGATGGTTCACCTTCCATTCCGCCAGCTCGTCTACCAGCGCGAAGAGCGTTTCAAGGGTGGGTACTTTGTCGCGGCTGATGTCCAGCATCACCCCACGCGATGGGAAATCGGGATGGTCATCTATTTCACAGCAGGGCAGTTCGCCTGCACACTGGCGCAGTATCTGCTTCAGCGTCATCACGCCGTAGAACAACCCTGCCGGTTCTGAGGCGGTAATAGTCACGCGCTGGGGGGTAATCTGCAGGCGGTAGCCCTGTGTGGGGATTTGCTCCGACGTATCCAGGCTCAGCACCCCCTGCGCTAACGGGTCATCTTCCGCACTGCCCGCCCACAGGCTCCATTCCAAACCCTGCGTTTCCCATATCGTCTCTTGTAGCCGTGTGGCGACGGGAAAGATAACCTGCGGCTCGCCCCGGCAGACGATACGTGCTCCTTGCCTCAGGGTAAGTATTCCTTCCCGCGCCTTCACACGGCGCGGCTTGGGTAACAGAATCAGCTCATCTATCTGCATGTTGCCGGGATGCTCCTTTAGTAAGTGGTGATATACTGATATTCGGTGCGAGGGGATAGTTTCCTGTTTAAGCGGACGGAGGAGGTGGTGCGCGACAGAGCGCATCCATCCAACGGTTATCGGCTCGGCGGGAGCCTCGCCCTCCACGTAGCTGCAGGCTTCAATTTGCCAATGCAGGAACAGCCCTTGAGTTTGTCGAATGGAAATAAACGCTATAAAGTAAGTGCGCACGGAATATCGAGCGTATCTGGTACAGGCCATGCATCGCGCATCAAGCCTGCGGTTAAAGCCGCATCTTCGCAGAAGAAGCAGCCTGCGCTGGCTCATAACCCTGCGAAGGTAGGGTTTGGTCTGTAGGGGAACGGCTTTAGCCGTGGGTGTCCGCCACGTTGGAATCTTAAAGCACATTCACTCCGGAGGAGGGGATAATGCTTACTCTCATCATACCGGATATTCTCCTCGCCGACGCGGGCTTGCCGATGTTTCTCGCGCTACCCGGTCCGCTCAGTGTTGCTCTCTTACCGATTATTCTGGTAGAGTCGGTGGTGTATTCCCTTCTGCTGCGTCAACGCTGGAGAGCCATCCTTTCTGCAGTCGCAATCACGAACATTGTGTCTACTGCTATTGGATTTGTGATAGCAGCGGTGTTGATGCTGATAGTGGAGTTCGCGGTAACTGGCGGAAGGATGTACGAACTGAACACCTGGCAGGAAAAGCTTTTCGTTGCTGTGGTACAGGCAGCATGGCTACCGCCATACGAAGGACATCTACAGTGGTTGTTTCCCGCCGCGTGCCTGAGTTTGCTGGTACCCACCTATCTGGTGACGATATTTATCGAAGGGCGTTTGCTCCAGGAGTTTTTCTCAACAATTTCGCCACGTCAGGTGTGGCGAGCGTGCTGGTTGGCGAATAGCATCTCGTACGGCGCGATAGCGGCAGGTCTGGTGTGGATGCTGATGTATGGCAGCGTGAGTTCGGCTCTGCGGTAAGCACTCTTCTATTTAGGTGGCGCGCTACCAGTAGGCTGCCTCATGATCCCGCCATAGGGTACACGGAAAGAGCTCGATGCCGTTCAGCTCTTCGCGCCAGATG
>BEHS01000034.1 GCA_002898895.1 bacterium HR16
ATCAACGGACGCCTCCTGCCAGAGCCGTACCGACGCTACGAGATGCACTACTTCATGCGTGAGAAAACGGTACCGGAGGGGATGCTGTTTGTCATGGGTGACAACCGCGACGTCAGCAACGATAGCCGCGACTGGGGATTTCTGCCTGTGCGCAACGTGACCGCGCGGGTGTGGTGTCGCTACCGGCTACCCGGGCGTTTTGAACTGGTAAGGTAGGGAGGTCAGGAGGTTATCTTGGCAGACCTGTTGCTCGAAATCGGAACGGAAGAGTTGCCTGCCAGCGTGGTGGAGAGCGCGCTGGAGCAGTTGCAGGCTGCGGTGACACAGCGGCTGCAGGATGCGCGCATCGCTTTTGGTCAGGTTGAGACCTTCGGCACGCCCCGCAGGCTGATCCTGGTTATCCATGATGTGGCGGAAAGCCAGACCGACGTGGTGCGCGAGGTACGTGGACCCGCCGCAAATGTGGCATTCGACGCGCAGGGCAATCCCACTCCTGCCGCACAGGGGTTCGCTCGCAAACAGGGCGTGGACGTAAAAGAGCTGGAGATAGTGCACACCCCGCAGGGCGATTACGTGATGGCGAAGGTGTTCGAACGAGGCAAACCCACGCTGGAGGTGGCAGCAGGCATCTTTCCCGAAGCCATCCGCTCCCTGACCTTCCCCAAGATGATGCGCTGGGGCAACGGCAACCTGCGCTTCTGCCGCCCGATACGCTGGCTGCTGGCGTTGTACGATGGCGAAGTGGTGCCCTTTGAACTGGACGGCATTCGCAGCGGTAACCGCTCGCGCGGACATCGTTTTCTCGCCCCGGAAGAGTTCGAGGTGGGAAGCCCCGCCGAACTGTTCCGCCAGCTGGACGAGCGATACGTGCTATATGACCACCGCCGCCGCCGTGAGGTGATTCGAGAGCAGGCGAATCGTCTGGCGGAGCAGGCTGGGGGACGTATCCTCTGGGATGATGCCCTGCTGGACGAGGTGACGCATCTGGTAGAATACCCAACTGCCTTATTGGGGCGTTTTGACCCTACTTTCCTGAGCCTGCCGGAGCCGGTTCTTATCACCGCCATGAAGAAGCACCAGCGGTTCTTCGCGGTGGTGGACGCTCAGGGCAAACTGCTGCCGTACTTCGTGGCGGTGCGCAACGGCAACGATTACCGTCTGGACGTGGTGCGTGAGGGCAACGAGCGCGTCTTGACCGCTCGCTTTAACGATGCACACTTCTTCTACGAGCGCGACCGTCAGCAACCGCTGGAGGCGTTCGTCGGCGAGCTGAGGCGGATAGTCTTTCAGGAGAAGCTCGGCACTATGGCGGATAAGACCGCGCGCCTGACGGTGGTCGCGCGGCAGATGGCGGAGTGGGCAGGTGTGGACCCTTCGCTGGCGGAGCGCGCTGCTACCCTCTGCAAAGCCGACCTTGCTACCGAGGTGGTCATGGAACTTCCCGCGTTGCAGGGGGTGATGGGCAGGGAATACGCTCTGCTGTCGGGTGAGAACGAAGCGGTTGCTCGGGCAATCGCCGAGCACTACATGCCCCGCTTCGCGGGAGACGCCCTTCCCGAAAGCGCGCTGGGGCGACTGTTAGCGGTATGCGACCGTGTAGACACGCTGGTGGGCTACGTGGGGGCGTTGCAGATTGTGCCGACCGGCTCGGGCGACCCGTTTGGTTTGCGACGTGCAGCACAGGGCGCAGTGCAGATACTGGCGACGGTAGAGGGGATGCCTTGCCTGTGGGCGGTTGTGGATGCGTCGGTGCGTGCCTACGCGCAGCAGGGTGTCACCGTTAGCGAGGATGGGTTGCGCCTGCTGGCGCAGATATTCTCTCAGCGCATCGAGGCTTTGCTGGAAGAGGAAGGTATCCGCTATGATGTGGTGCAGGCGGTGCTGGCTGAGGAGCGTGCCGAGCCGTTTGCAGCGCGGGCAAACGCCCGGGTGCTGAACACCCTGCCGATGGAACGACTGACCCCTGTTGCGCTGGCGGCAACGCGCGTGCGCAACATCCTCAAGGCGGGAGAGGCGGTTAAACTCGTGCCTACCGCCGCGTGGCAATCGCCTTCCGAATGGCTCTCACAGGTAGATGTTTCCCTGTTCCGGTACGATGAGGAACGCGCGCTGTACGAGCTGGCTCTGCAGTATCGGCAGCAGATTGCCGATGCGGCTGCCGCATTCCAGAGTGAGGAAGTGTTCGCTCTGCTGGAGCGCTTTACCGAGCCGGTGAACCGCTTTTTCGACGCGGTGCTGGTAATGGCGCCGGAGGAGGCGATGCGGCGTAACCGCCTGCTGTTGCTTGCCGGTATAGATGCCCTCTATCGATACATCGGCGATTTCAGCAGGCTGGTTGTTTAGCTGCCGGGTAGTCTGCCCAAGAAGTCGGCGCGTTGCGGCTTGCGATGCAGGTGCCATCCGGTATCGAACACCACTTCCGGGACGGCAGGATTGTTGGTACTTGCCCGCGCTTCACCTACTCGTCGGGAGAGCGTTCCAATATACGACTCGTAGATGGACAGCCTCGGTTTCTCCCCGAACAGTTCCCGTATTTCCGTCCACGCCTGATGAGCGATTAACGCTTTATCCCACGTAGGTATGGTCGCGGCGCACTCGAGGTAAAACATACCATCTTGACCCACACGCAGATTGACCGCCATGCTTTTAGCGCGATAACGGCTTCGAAAGAGACGACCGTAGTGCCGCTTGCGCTGGAGGAGCGAGGCATTGGGGTCCAGCTGGGTGCGGATTTGCGCAGTCGTCGGTTCCCACGTGGACAGGTTGGTCATGTCCGTCATGGTGTCGTTTGCCGTTGGCTCATACGTTGCCAGTTTGAGGATAGCCGTGCCTCCCGCTACCAGCAGAACAATAGCGATGATAACCAGGCGTTTCATGCTTTACCTCCCGGTGATGGCTCCATAGTGGTCTGTCGATCGTCATGAAGCGACAGAGCACATCCCTGCGGTAGAACATAAACAAGTAACAGATTCGGTATGCCGCAATAGTACCCTCTCTTCTACTTCCATGTCAATGCAAAACAGATTGCGAAAACAAGGAGTTGACAAAACCGCGGCGAACGTTTATACTGAGAATACCATAGTATTGAACGATCTTAACCTTGTGGTAATGCGCCGTGTCTTCCGTGAAATGGAAACATATCGCGGATGCCATCCGCGCTCAGATTGAAGGCGGTGACCTGCCTCCGGGTACCCCTCTGCCGTCGGAGACGGAGCTGGCACAGCAGTACGGTGTGTGCCGGGTAACCGCGCACCGCGCGATGTTCGAACTTCAACGGCTGGGGCTGGTTGTGCGCAAGCGGAAGTCGGGCACGTTTGTCGCGGAGCCTCCGCCTGCAAAGCCTGTTTTCGTGGCTGCGGTGTTTCCCTTTGTGCATGACTACCCGCAGGTGGAGTATCTGCGCGGTATTCGCAGTGCGTTGCCTGACCAGTACAACCTGTTGTTGTGCGAAACCCATAACGACCCCCACCGCGAGGCGCAATATCTGCGCCGGATGCAGCACGAGGCGGACGGTATCATCATCTATCCAACCTGCGACCCGAAGAACACCGCACTCATTCAACGCCTCCTCGAGGGCGGCAAGCCTATAGTCTGTGTGGACCGCCAGCCTGATGGAGTGCGGTGCGATGTGGTGATGACCGACAACTATCAATCCAGCTTGACAGGCTTGCGTTACCTGCTGGATGAAGGACACCGTGCAATCGCACATTTCACCGACGACGTGCTGTACGTTTCCTCCATCCGTGAGCGATACGAAGCTTACCTGCAAGCGATGCGGGAAGCGGGCAACGAGGATGTCAGCCTGCTGGTCAGGTTCTTTCCGTTGCACGAAAGCATCAAACTGGACTACCTGGTTCAGGCGATGTACGATGCGCTGTTTACTCTGCTGCACCAGCCTCATCCGGTTACCGCCGTCTTCTGCTTACACGACTACTACATGGTAGCGGTACTGGAGGCGTGCGACCGGATGGGCGTGGCGGTGCCTGAGGAGCTGGAGGTGCTCAGCTTCGCCGATGCGCCGCCGCTGATGACCCGCGTGACACGCTCTGTGCATCGTCTGGTGCAGCAGGTTTACGAGATGGGGCGCACAGCCGCCCTGCGTTTGAAACGTCGTATCGAGGGGGAGGTGATGCCATCGGAGGTGATAACCACGCTGGCGAGTTTCTATCCTGCAGAGCGCATTTTGCGCCGGGAAAACGTTTCGTTACGGAGAATCTCATCGCAAGACAAGGAGGAAGAGCCATGAAAAAGCGCGCTTTCACCCTCATCGAGCTGCTCGTGGTGATCGCGATTATCGCGATCCTGGCGGCGATACTATTCCCCGTGTTCGCCCGGGCACGCGAGCAGGCACGGAAGACCACCTGCCTCAGCAACATGAAGCAGATTGGTCTGGCTATCTCGATGTACCTGCAGGACTACGATGAAAAGTTTCCTGCATGGAGTGACCAGTGTGCCCACGACCCGTTTGGCAACATTGTGCCACCGGGCAAGTGCGGCAGTGACACCGAGATAGCCTTCTTCCGATGGGCGATACTTACTCAACCGTACATCAAGAACGCGCAGATGTTCCTCTGCCCCTCCTATCCGGATAACTTCTGGAAGTGGGGAGGCTGGATTTACACCGATTGCTACAATCCCTGGCCGCCAGCGGGGTTCAAGGGGCTGTCTTACGATTTCAAGCTCGCTCTTGCTGTAGCGGCGCGGTGCGGGCGAAAACTTGCCAGCATCGATAAGCCCGCTCAGACGTTCGTGGCGTATGAGAACAGCCCTGTCCACGCGGAGAAGAGCGTGCCCTTCTGGTCCTGTACCGACCCGGTGAGCTTCACCCGTATGGGCATGAACGCCACGTTCGTGGACGGCCATGCTCGATACATCCTGGTGGGCAACCACCGGTTCGTGAAGCTGCGCGTGTGGGAAGTGGAGCCCTACCCGTGCGCCAACTTTGACCCACACTGGTACGTCAGAGAGGACCGTCGCAACACGTGGGACCCCGGCGAGGGCTGGGACGTAGACTAAAACCAGAGGTCAGGCAGACTGGGGTTGCTGCCTGACCTCACCTGAGGAGGAACAAGATGCAGGACAAAGGCAAGCGGACGATGATAGGCGTGCTTGCGGTGATTATCATCGTAATCGCGCTGGCGGTTATCGGGCTGCAGTGGAACAAGCAACAGAAGGAGAAACAAAGCGTGCTGCCAACGCAACCCCCGCCCTGGTTCGGAGGTGGAGCAGGGGCACCGACCGGTACGCCACCTCCCGCACCGTCGGGGCGGTGAAGCCTGTTCTGAGACCGGGCGGGACATCTCCCGCCCGGGAAACAGGGTAGGGGAATAATGGTACGTCTGCTCGGTATCGTTACCGCGCTGGTAGGGGTTTCTGTCTGTCAGTGGCTGATGGCTTCCCCACGTGACATCATGCTGGTGTACTGTGAGCGTACGTGGAACCTCCAGCAGTTCTTGCCGTACGTTGCTTACCTGGACAGGGATGGCAAACCACAGGACTGGTTCTATGACTCTTTCCTCTTTATGATGTTCGGCGGCGCACCCTCGGGGCAGACCTACTACGACGGAGCCACGAACAGGCAGGATTGGGAGCACTTTCTAGACACTGTGTTCGCATCGGACACGGGGTTTGCCGCGCTGGAAGAGGCGTTGGCGAAGGTGGCAGACCAGTTACACTCCCCGGTTCCCACGATACCGGTGATGGTTATGATACCCTATCCTTCGCCGCGTCAGGAGAACTTCGGCGATGTAGATGGAGACGGCATCTCTGAAGACCTGCGTCAGGAGTCCGACCGCCTGAAAGCGATACAATGGTTTATCCGCTCTTTTCTGCAGCGCTGGCGTGCGAAACGGTACTCTCATCTTTCCCTGTGGGGCTTCTACTGGATGAATGAGGGTATCGAGGCGCGTGACGAAGGAGTGGTGCGTGAAACCGCTGCACTGATACACCGTCTGAGATACCAGTTTCTGTGGATACCCTATTTCAACGCGCCGGGCATCGAGCGGTGGCGAGATCTGGGCTTTGACCTCGCCATCCTTCAGCCCAACTTCGCTTTCATGAAGGTCGCGCCTGCTACGCTGCGCATTCCCGACGAAAACCGCTTGACCGTCACCGCGAACCGCTGTCGTCGGCTCGGCATGGGCATCGAGATGGAGTTGAACGAGGCGTTGTTCTCCGACGAAGCGTACCGCGTGAACCTGCAGCTCTACCTCGATCACGGGCACCGGGAACTGGACGGCTACCAACACGACCTGCCCCGCGCCACTTACCAGGGCTACGATACCATCGCCCGACTGTGCCGAAGCGAAAACCCTTGCCTGCGAGCCCTGTACGACGACCTGTACCGGTTTCATCAGGGGAAGTACTCTCGCCGAAAGCCTTACCAGTTTCTGCTGGCGCCCCACATGGATGGGTATCCCGGAGAGCAACTGAAATGTCTGACAGACCGCTTATGGCGAACGCAGGCGGACCGCTCGGTTTCCTTTGTCCAGCTTCACTCGGGCACCCATACGATGGAGTTCAACCTGCGTGAAGGTTTGATAGTGAGCGACTTCCGCGTGCACTGGGTGCTCACTCCCGATGGCTCCCTGAACGCTCCGCGTATGGTGCGCCTGCTGCTGAGTGGGGAGCCATCCGGCGAGCGGTTCGAGGAGGTAGCTGCGGAGGACCTTTTCGATATGGATGCAGAAAACGGTGGTGGTTTCACCATCTTGCATTTCCCGATGCGCTTTGCCCGTCGTGCTCGGCTGGTTGTGGAGGTCGGTGAGGGGGAAAGCGTCGGCGTCGATGAGGTGCTACTCCTGCCCACGCCGCACCTTCTCTGGGGCAAGGAGCTGCTTGTCGACGGTGCGCCTCGTGGTGCGGTGTATGCTCTCACCGATGGCGTTGTGAATACCGGTGGCGCGTTGTGCAGAGACCTGAGGGTCTCCGTGCCCTCGGACATCTTGCGTCAGCACTTTGCGGACTCGCTCTGGCTCCATTTCTCCCTCGTAAGTCAGCTCTATACGGAACCGGTAGTTACCGTTTTTCTGGACGAGGAGCCGCTCAGACAGCCGATTACATTACGCTTCTCCAGCAGGGAGATGTGGGTCAGGATAGCTCTTCCTCCGGACAGGTTACTCCGCAAGCTGGAACTGACTATCACAGAGGAGCACCTGGGAGCGACAGGATTACAAGAGGTGGTGTTGCTGCCAGCGCAAAATCTGGCGCTGGGTCGCCCGTACGTGCTGGAGCCTCCCTTTCCCGCCGCTTACCCTGACTCCGGGGGGAAGCTCACCGATGGAGAACTCACGCGCGAAGGATTTGGAGACGGTAAAACTGTCGGCTGGGCAGAGTGGGATGGAGCTTCCGAAGTAACGCTGGTGTTTGAGCTTCCACAGGTCACGCCTGTGGATGAAGTGGCGATCCACCTGCAGGGCGGGGGATATGGCGCGGTGCATTTTCCCCCCTTCGTGGGCGTCTCCGTCTCCGAGGATGGGCTTCGCTGGCGTCTGGTGAGATCCACCCGACAACCGCCCGCTTCGCTGGAACAGATCTCCCTCGCAGACGGCTCGGGGCGAGCGGAGCTCGGCTGGCTGCGACTGCCGATGCGTGGGGAGAAAGCCCGCTTTGTGAAACTGCGCCTGAAGGTGCGCGGCTGGCTGATGCTCAGCGAGGTGCAGATACTCTCTGCCGGTCAAAACCTTGTACTGGGGCAACCGTACACCTTACACCCTGCACCCACATCCAGCACGCGCTACGCCGATAACAGTGGTAAGCTCACCGATGGCGTATACAGCATGGAAGGCTCAGGCTGGGCACTCTGCGCAGGGTTCGACCAGGGCGAGCCAGGTGTTGTTATCGACCTGCAGGTGCTGAAGCCTGTTCATCTTGCGCGTGCGCATCTGGTGGGGGGCGGTCCAGGGGCGGTGCGGTTCCCGGAGGAGATGCGCGTTGCTGTGTCCACCGATGGAAAGCAGTGGTTTCCCGTCGGCGCGACGCGCGAACGACCCCCGGAGACCGGGGATAAGCCTGCGGTCGGTTTCATGGCGGTGCAGTTTGCGCCAAGGCAAGCGCGTTATGTGCGATTCCAGTTTGTGCGCCGCGGATGGCTGATGGTCGATGAACTGGAGGTGTGGTAATCGCTAGAAATCGCCTCCTCCGACGTCGCCTCCGAAATCTCCGCCGAAGTCGCCGCCGAAATCGGCAAAGTCTGCTCCGCCGGCGTCCACATCGCCGGAGTCGAACCCGCCAAACAGGCTGTCGAAGAAGTCTCCGCCGCCGGCATCGGTATCGCTCGGTTCGCCCCATCCGGAGGTACTGTCGAAGAAATCCCCGCCGCCGGAGTCCTCCGTTATGGTTTGCGTTTCGTCAAAGGTGCTGTCGAAGAAGTCGCCGCCTCCGGCGTCCGCTTCGGGATTTTCTCCCCCGATGTTGACGGGCTCACGTTCGTGAATAATCACCGGCGCGGGATGCGAGAAAATACTGCCCAGCAGAAGCAGGCTCATCCAGTCCATGCCCGGATACGGTCTGCCGTAGTCGCGGTAGGGGTCATAGTCTGGCTCTTCGTACCATGGGCGCGTGCGGTCGCCGTCCCGAAACACGCGCATGGCAGGCGTTTCACCGCGCTGTAGCTGTGCCGCGCACTCTTCGCACGCCCACACCTTCCGGGTTTGTTCGCCGACGGTGACCTCCACAGGCTGTAGTTCGCCCAGCGTGGGCGGTTTGGAACAGAAGAAACAGGCGTACGTCCGGTCGTTCGGTCGAATAAGCATAGACGCCTCCTGTGCTGCCGGCTCTTCGGGTTCTTCCTCCACGTGGATACTGGTGTCTCCCCCTGCTCGCAGGATGTACTTCTTCGCCTTTTCTATACTCATTTGCGCCTTATCCAGCAGGTGCTCTGCCCGCCACAGGTCTTCCGGTCGCTTCGCCTTTTCCATCATCTCCACCGCCTGTGCCTGGAGTTCGGCAGCTTTTTGGCGATGCTCGCGGGCACGGCTGGCATCCTCGCCCTCCGGAAGCACATCGATGTAACCGTCCAGGTACTCAATGCCTTCCAGCACCTGCGCTCGCACGCCCTGCAAACGGGCTTTCAGTCGGGCGACCTCCTGCGCTCGTCGGCGAATGACCCACGCCACGCCCCCCAGCACCAGAACAGTGGGGATTCCGAACAATGCCACCGCGCCCAGAGTGGAACTGCGCCGTTCGCTCACATAGTGGTCGCGCAACGCCCGGGCTAACTGCTCCAGCCCCTGAGTGTAGCCCTGTGCGGAAAACACCTTGAGATGTGCCTGAACTATCGCGTCCACCTGCCGGGTAGGTATCACACCACTGCTTGCAGAAACACCGCCGCGCAGTTGCCCGGTTTTCGGTACCAGAACGATGACCGCCCCCTCATCGATGTTCAGGTATCTGCGCAATCCAGACGCCCACCTGCCCCTCGTCTGCCTGTCGCGCAGGGGTACTACGACGAATTTGACGGTGAAGGGACGCAGCTCTTGCGCAACCTGTTGCAGGCGTGCTTCGTCCACCACGCCAGCCAGCTCGGGTGCGACATACACGTCGGTGCGCACGAGCGTGTCCACCACCACGTCTTCCGCACGCGGTGGCGTCTGTGCCGATGCCGACAGGGTGATAAGGGACACGAGCAATAGAGTAATCACATAGCGCATTCTGAGTTCTCCTCCGCTACCCCGAAGATTGGCTCACCTCTATTATGACATGCAGGCAGGGCAGGATGTTGCAGGATTCGTTTGCCTGTGCTGCGAATTAACTCTCAAGAGTTTCTCGTTATCTCTACCCAAAGCGTTATTTATTGGGGTAAAATATAGACGATTTACTGAGCCTTGTGAATTCGTTCACGATAAAGGGACAAACGGGATGCTGAACAGTTACATTCCTGTACTGGTGCTGGCGGTGCTGGCGGGGGCGCTGGCTCTCGGCATGGTGGCGCTTTCCTTTCTACTGGGCCCTAAACGGCCGGATTACCGTAAGGTGGCTCCTTACGAGTGCGGTGTGACTCCTGTTGGCTCCGCGCGGGAGCGGTTCCCGGTCAAGTTCTTTCTGGTGGCTATGCTGTTTATCATCTTCGATGTGGAGACCATCTTCCTGTATCCGTGGGCGGTCACTTTTAAAGACGCGCCGAAGGCGGTGCAGGCGTTCAATCTGGTAGAGATGGGCGTGTTTATTGCCATCCTGTTTGTGGGCTATTTCTACATGCTGGGTACGCGTGCGCTGGAGTGGGAGGAGTCCGAGCGAGCGCAGCCACGCCGTGTGGTGCTGAAGGCGGTTGCCGAAAAACTGGAACCTGCTTCGCGAGAGGAGGCGGTTTTACCGCGTTGAGGAGAGAGGGATGAGCGAAACGACCGCACAAGAGATGCCGGAGCGCCCGGAGGTGACGCGCATTCGTGAAAGATTTCCTGAAGCGGTGCGCGAGGTGGTTACCTTCCGGGGTGACACATGGATTGTTCTGAACAAAGAGTATTTGCCTGACGTTTGCCGTTTCCTGCGCGACGAACCGGAGCTGAGTTACCGCTTCCTCTCGGACATCGTGGGGATAGACCAGCTGGGGCGTCGCGAACCGCGCTTTGAGATAGTGTACAATCTCTACTCGTTCCGCACTTTCACCCGATTGTTCCTGAAGGTCTGTGTGAACGAGGGCGAAGCCGTACCCTCTGTCACCGGCATCTATCCGGGTGCAAACTTTCCCGAACGCGAAGTGTACGATATGTTCGGCATCGTGTTCGAGGGTCATCCCGATTTGCGCCGCATCCTGATGCCGGATGACTGGGTAGGGCATCCGCTGCGCAAGGACTTCCCGCTGGGCGGTGAAGAGGTGGTTTTTGACCGGGGCACGTTGGGACCGTCCGTCGCGGAAGTACAAACACCGCACCCCGGCGAGTCCTTCTTCGGGAAGACGGGGCTTTCCAGTCGGGAGTAGAACGCGGAGGGGAACATGAGCATTACACCGGAACAGATGGAGATACTGCCCGGAGCCGCCGAAGGCTCGATGGTTATCAATATGGGACCGCAACATCCCAGCACGCACGGCGTGCTGCGGCTGGTGGTGGAGCTGGACGGCGAGACCATTGTGGACGTGGTTCCGCATATCGGCTACCTGCACACGGGCATCGAGAAGACCTGCGAGTACGAGCAGTACCAGAAGTGTATTCCGCTGGTGGAGCGGATGGACTACCTCTCCGCGATGAACAACTCGCTGGCGTTCGTGCTGTCGGTAGAGAAACTGCTGGATATCGAGGTGCCCCCGCGCGGCGTGTGGATGCGCATGATTTTCAGCGAGCTGCAGCGCATTGCCAGCCATCTGGTGTGGCTGGGCACGCACGCGCTGGACATCGGCGCGATGACCCCGTTCTTCTACTGCTTCCGCGAGCGCGAGCGTATCCTGGATATGTTTGAACAGCTGTCGGGCGTGCGCATGTTCCCCTCGTGGATACAGGTGGGCGGCTGGCGTGCGGATATGCCCGAGGGGTTACTGGAGAAAATCGCGAAGTTCGTGGAAGAGTTCCCCGCAAAAGTGGACGATTACGAGGGTCTGCTGACCGAGAACCCGATATGGGTGGAGCGCACCCGCAACATCGGCATCATCACGGCGGACGAGTGCATCGCGCTGGGCATCAACGGACCCATCCTGCGCGGAAGCGGTTACGCTTTTGACCTGCGCAAAGCCAATCCCTACCTCTACTACGACCAGGTAGAGTTCGACATCCCGACGGGCACGGTAGGCGACGTGTACGACCGCTTTCTGGTGCGCGTAGAGGAGATGCGACAGGCAGCGCGCATCATCAAGCAGTGCATTGAACGTATCCCTGAGGGGCCGGTCAGCAGTGACGACCGCAAGGTGGTGCCTCCGCCACGCGAGGAGCTGGACAACAGTATGGAATCGTTGATACACCACTTCAAGCTGTGGACGGAGGGCTTTCGTCCCCCCGAGGGCGAGGCGTACGTGCCCATAGAAGGACCCAAGGGCGAAATCGGCTATTATGTGGTGAGCGATGGCGGCAACCGTCCGTGGCGAGTCAAAACGCGGCCTCCATGCTTCATGAACCTGCAAGCACTACCCCTGATGAGCAGGGGGCACATGGTGGCGGACATCGTTGCCATTATTGGAAGTATCGACATCGTGCTGGGGGAGATTGACCGATGAGTGAGGCGATACGGTTGAGCGAGTATCCCCGCGTACGACGCATCGACGAGAAACAGCCGCCTGAGCTGCGCTTCTCCGAGCAGGCGGTGCAGGAGCTGGAGCGCATCAAACGCCATTACCCGAACAAGCGCGCGGCAATGCTGCCTGCGCTGTGGATAGCACAGCGCGAGTACGGCGGTTACCTGCCGCCGGAGGCGTTAATGGAAGTGGCATACCGGTTGGGAACATCCTACGCTGTGGTGGAGGGCGTTGCTACCTTCTACACGATGTACAACAAGCGACCCGTGGGGCGGGTGATGCTGGAGGTTTGTACCAATCTTACCTGCTCGATATGCGGTGGCTACGAGATACTGCACTACCTCGAGCAGAAGCTGGGCATCAAGGTGGGCGAGACCACGCCCGATGGGCAGTTTACATTGACAGAGGTGGAATGCCTGAACGACTGCGGCAACGCCCCGGTGATGCAGGTGGGCGATCGCTATTTCGGCAACCTCACCCCGGAGAAGATAGATGCTCTGCTGGAGGAGCTGAAGCAGGGCAATGAACACACGGTGGTGCAGCTCGCCGATACAGTGGTGAAGTGCCATCTGTCGGAGAGCGAACGGCAGGACATCGAGCGTGCGCTGGCAAACGCGCAGGCAACGAACGAGGCAAGGCAGGAAGGGCAAAATGGCTGAGCTGAAGGTGTTGTTTCAGGATATCGATGTACCGGGCATCCAGACGCTGGAGGTGTACGAGCAGCATGGCGGTTACAGCGCACTGCGTAAGGCGCTGGGCATGACCCGCCAGCAGGTGATCGACGAGGTAAAAGCGTCTGGACTGCGCGGGCGCGGTGGCGCAGGCTTTCCCGCATGGATTAAGTGGAACGGCATCCCGAAAGATGAAAGCAAGCCGCACTACGTGCAATGCAACGCGGACGAGGGCGAGCCGGGCACTTTCAAGGACCGTGAGCTGATGATGCGTCACCCTCACCAGCTCATCGAGGGCATCATCATCGCGGGCTACGCTACTCTGTCTAAAGTGGGCTATATTTACATTCGCGGGGAGTACACCGAACCCGCCCGTGTGATGCGTCGCGCTATCGACGAGGCGTACCGGGCAGGTTATCTGGGCAAAAACATTCTCGGCAGTGGTGTGGATTTTGACCTGTACATCCACATGGGCGCAGGCTCTTATGAGTGCGGTGAGGAATCGGCGATGATGAGCTCCATCATGGGTGAGCGGGGGCAGCCGCGCCTCAAGTTTCCCCATGCGCCTCTGCCGACCATCGCCGGACTGTGGGACTGTCCCACACTGATTAACAATGTGGAGACGCTCTCGTGTGTGCCTGCCATTATCCGCAACGGCGGCGCATGGTACGCCTCGATGGGCACCGAGAAGAGCACGGGCACCAAAATCTTTTCCGTGAGCGGGCACGTGAACAAGCCGGGCAACTACGAAGTGGAGATGGGCACCCCGCTGATGGAACTGCTGGAACTGGCAGGCGGTGTGAAAGGCAAACTGAAGGCGGTGATACCGGGAGGCTCGTCCGTGCCTATCCTGCCCGCTGAGAAGTGTGATGTGAATCTGGACTACGAATCGCTTCAGGCAGCGGGCACAATGCTGGGTTCCGGGGGCTTCATGGTGCTGAACGATACAGTATGCATCGTGAAGTTCATGCGGCGTACAGCCGCTTTCTACGCGCACGAGTCCTGCGGCAAGTGTACTCCCTGTCGAGAAGGCACACGCTGGATGGTAAAGATTTTTGACCGCATTCTGGCGGGCGGTGGACGGATGGAGGATATCGACTTGCTGCTGGACATCTGCGACCAGATAGACGGACGCTCGTACTGTGCGCTGGGTGATGCGGCGGCATGGCCCATCCGGGCCAGCATCAAACACTATCGGCACGAGTACGAGTATTACATCCAGCATGGGCATTCGATGGTGGAGGCGCAGCAATCTACTCGAGCGTGAGGAGCATTCATCGGGAGGCAGATAAGGAACAGATGGCGGAACAGGAACTGGTAACGATTGAGATAAACGGCATCGAACTGCAAGTGCCCAAGGGGGAGATGATTATCGAGTCCGCCAAGCGCATCGGCGTGGACATCCCGTTCTTCTGCTATCATCCTCGTTTGGGCAAGGGACAGGCTGCAAACTGTCGCATGTGTCTGGTGGAAGCGGGTACCAAACAACCCGACGGCTCGGTGCGCATGATGCCCAAGCCGCAAACGTCGTGCACCCTGCCTGCCAGCCAGGGGCTGGTGGTCTTCACCGATACGGTGGCGATCCAGAAGGCGCGAAGAGGCATTCTGGAGTTTTTGCTGATTAACCACCCGCTGGACTGCCCGATATGCGACCGCGGCGGCGAGTGTCCCCTGCAGAACAATACTCTGTTCTACGGTCCGGGCGTCTCGCGCTTTGTGGAGGAGAAACGCCATCTGCCGAAAGCCTTCCCCATCAGCGACTATGTGGTGCTGGACCGTGAACGATGTATCCACTGCGCCCGCTGCACGCGTTTCTCGCAGGAGATTTCGGGTGATGCGCAGCTCGATTTCCTGAAGCGCGGTGCGGATATGATGGTCAGCACCTTTTATGACACCGAGTTCACCTCACGCTTTTCGGGCAATACCATTGAGCTGTGCCCTGTGGGTGCGCTGACCAGCCGAGTGTACCGTTTCCGCGCACGCCCATGGGATATGAAATCGCAAAAGAGCATCTGCACGCGCTGTTCCAACGGCTGTAACATCTGGCTGGACTACCGCCCGAACCGTCTGGTGCGCGTGCTGGGGCGCGAGAACGAAGCGGTCAACGAAGAGTGGACGTGCGACAGGGGCAAATTCGGGCACGAATATATCAGCAGTGACAGGCGATTGCTCAGTCCGCTCATCCGCAAGGACGGCAAGTTTGTCACCGCCAGCTGGGTGGAGGCATATCAGCTCATCGCCTCGCGTGTCCGTCAGGCGGTTCAAGAGCACGGCGCAGGGTCGGTTGGCGCTATTGGCGGAGCGCACCTTTCCAACGAGGAAGCATACGTCCTGCAAAAGCTGATGCGCGTGGCAATCGGCACGAACAACATCGACCATCGCCTGGAGCCGAATCAGCCGAGGGCGACAGATGGGCTGTTCGGTCGGTTTGGAGTGCCGTTCACGCAGAACGCCATCGCCGACATAGAGAAGGCGAAGACGATATTTATCCTCGGCTCGGAACTGGTGGATGAACAGCCCATCGTGTTCCTGCGTGCACGCAAGGCGTGGTTCCGCCATGGAGCGAAGGTGGTTATCGCGTATCCCGAGGTGACCGAAACCGAGTTGCGCTTCGACGAGCCGGTGGTGCTGCGCTATCGCGAAGGTACCGAGAGCACGCTGGTGAACGGGTTGCTCCACCTGGTACTGGCTTCGGGCAAGGCTGTGACCGACGGGATTGCGCAGGGTGAGGTACAGGCACTGCGAGAGACGCTCCGTGAATACACGCCGGAGAAAGTAGCGGAGATGACAGGCGTCGAGACCGAACGTCTGCGTGAGGCTGCCGACCTGCTTGGCGAAGGGACGGTCATTCTGTGCGGGGCGAAGGTGCGCAATCATCCCCGGTATGCAGAGACCGTTCACGCGCTGGCGAATCTGACCATTCTGACGGGCAACGCCGACCGCGAAAACGGCGGGTTGAACATCTTGCTGCCCGAGGTGAACTCGCACGGCGCGGCGGATATGGGTGTGCTGCCTGACGTGTTGCCCGGGTATGCTCGGGTGGACGATGATGCGGCTCGCCAGCGGATAGAAGGTCTCTGGGAGGAGAAACTGCCCGCCGAACCTGGCATGAGCACGCAGGCGATGCTGGAAGCCGCCGCGCGAGGGCAGATGCAGGTGCTGTACATTATCGGAGAGGACATAGCCCAGAAATATCACGATACCGAACTGGCGCAGCGTGCTCTGGAAAGTGCAGGACTTGTTGTTGTACAGGACCTGTTCCTGACCGAAACCGCTCAGTATGCGGACGTGGTGCTGCCTGCGGCGAGCGTAGCGGAGAAGGAGGGTACCTTCACCAACACCGAGCGGCGCGTGCAGCGCTTCTGGAAGGCGTTTAACTCGCCTTCACCCGATGTGAAGTCCGACCTGAGCATCTTTACCGAGCTGGCAGTGTATTTGGGCAAATCGATACCCGTTTTCTCGGCGGAGCAGGTGATGGACGAAATCGGGCAGGTATTTCCAGCGTACGCGGCGTGCCGTTACGACAATATGCCTGCGGAGGGAGTTCGTGTGCAAGCCTCTGCCGTACCGTCGCCGCAATTAGTGCCTGTTCAAACGGAGGTTCCTGCAGTTTGAATACAGAGTGAGGTACTGGAAGGCGTGGAAGAGTTACTGAACAATCAGTGGATAGTGATACCGCTCAGGATAATCATCGTGGTCGGCTTTGTGCTGGCAGCAGTGCCGGTGCTGACGTGGGTCGAGCGACGTGTGCTTGCGCTCATGCAGATACGCAAAGGACCCAACCGGGTAGGACCCGCCGGGCTGCTACAGCCTGTTGCAGACGGTATCAAGCTTTTCTTCAAAGAGGACGTTTTGCCGGAGCGGGTGGACCGGTTCATCTACTTCCTCGCACCGGCGGGATTTCTGATACCCGTGCTGTGTGCGCCTGCGGTGATACCGTGGGGATCGGACGACCGGCTGACACCCATTGCAGACGTGAACATCGGCATCCTGTTCCTGCTGGCGATGACCTCGCTGACGGTGTACGGCATCGTGCTGGCGGGCTGGTCGTCCAATAACAAGTACTCTCTGCTGGGCGGGTTACGCGCCTCCGCGCAGACCATCTCGTACGAGCTGGCGATGGGTTTGTCTATCATCTCGGTGGTGCTGCTGACGGGTTCGTTGTCCATGCGGGATATGGTGCTCAACCAGCAGGGTAGTCTTGGGCTGCTCAACTGGCACGTGTTCCGCTTCTTCCCGCTGGGGTTGATAGCGACGGGCATTTTCCTGATAGCCATGCTGGCGGAGACGAATCGCGCGCCCTTCGACCTGCCCGAAGCGGAGACCGAGCTCATTGCGGGCTACCACACCGAGTACAGCAGTATGAAGTTCGCCATGTTCTTCATGGGCGAGTATGCCAGCATGGTGACTATTTCGGCGGTGATGGTGACGCTGTTTTTCGGAGGGTGGCTGTCGCCTTTGCCGTTCGCACCGTTCACGTGGATACCCGGTCCGCTGTGGTTTCTGATGAAGCTGGGGGTGTTCATCTACTTCTTCATCTGGGTACGGGCGACCCTGCCTCGCCTGCGCTATGATATGCTGATGAAGCTGGGCTGGCTGAGGCTGTTACCGACCGCTCTGGTAAACCTGTTCCTGGTAGCCATTGTCCTCTGGTGGCAGAAATAAGGGGGAGAGATGTTCGGACAGATACTGTTTATCACGATGGCGCTGGTGATAGTGGTTACCTCCATCGGAGTGGTGGCGGTGCGCAATCCGGTGCGCAGTGCGCTGAACCTGGTGGCGAACTTCTTCGCGCTGGCGGTGCTGTATCTGTTTCTGTACGCGCAGTTTGTGGCGGCGGTGCAGATTATCGTGTACGCGGGCGCGATAATGGTGCTGTTCCTGTTTACCATCATGCTGTTGAATCTCGGTTCGCCGTCAGAGTTATCGGAGCGCGGTGATCTCAAGCGTCCTGTCACGTGGGGATTGGCGCTGCTGTTTGTGATTGTGCTGGCGGGAGGCATTTTTGTCCGTCTGGGAGAGGCGCAGCCCACCGCAGACGACCTCGGCACGGTGCAGATGGTGGGCAAGTTCCTGTTCACCGACTGGGTGTATCCGTTCGAGTTAACATCGATACTGTTGCTCATTGCCATCGTGGGCGCGATTGTGATGGCGAAGCGGAGGCTTTGAAGTGGCAATCGGCTGGAAGGAACTACTGGTTATCCTCGTGTTGGCAATGGTGCTGAGCTTTATTGTCAGGGTCATTCGGAGGTTGTAGAATGGATGCGGTACCGATAAGCTGGTATCTTATTCTGAGTGCATTCATGTTCGCGATGGGTGTCACGGGCGTGGTCATCAAGCGCAATCCCATCGTGATTTTCATGTGCATCGAGCTGATGCTGAACGCGGCGAACCTGGCGTTTCTTGCTTTCGCCAGACAGCAGGCGCAGCTGGGGGCACAGGTCGCCGGGCAGGTGTATGTGATTCTGGTGATGGCGGTTGCTGCGGCGGATGTGGCTATCGGTCTGGGCATTATCGTGGCTATTTATCGCCTGCGTGACACCATCAACGTGGATGAGATGAACCTATTGAAATTTTAGCGATATTTGTTGCCATGCTGAGCGCAAGCGAAGCATCTCGTTGCAGTGGTGTGATGAGATTCTTCGCTAACGCTCAGAATGACAATAGAAGCGATATATCTGTCATGCTGAGCGCAAGCGAAGCATCTCAAAAACGGTTATGAGACGCTACTACGTGTATATTCTTGCGAGCAGGAGCCGTGTGCTCTACACGGGGGTGACCAGTGACCTGTGCCGTCGGGTGGCGGAACACAAGAGCAAGCAAGTGCCGGGTTTTACAAAGCGATACAACGTCAACCGTTTGGTACACTACGAAGAGTATTCGCGTGTATCAGACGCTATTGCACGTGAGAAGCAGATAAAAGGATGGCTGCGTAGCAAAAAGGTAGCACTGATTGAGGAACATAATCCGCAGTGGGCTGACTTAAGTGAAGGATGGTATAGCGACTGAAATCTTGTCATCTTGAAATCTTGTCATTCTGAGCGAAGCGAAGAATCTGGTTGTGTCGGTGGGCAGAGATGCTTCGCTAACGCTCAGCATGACAGGGAACGCTTGTCATTCTGAGCGGAGCGAAGAATCTCGGTGTAGCGATGGGCAGAGATGCTTCGCTAGCGCTCAGCATGACAAAAGAGGGCATGTCATTCTGAGCGAAGCGAAGAATCTGGTTGTGCCGATGGATTGAGATGCTTCGCTAGCGCTCAGCATGACAAAAGAGGGCATGTCATTCTGAGCGGAGCGAAGAATCTCAGAGATGCTTCACTGCGTTCAGCACGACAAGAAAAGGATGAGATGCTTCGCTGACGCT
Organism: bacterium HR16; assembly: GCA_002898895.1. Classification (GTDB taxonomy): domain Bacteria; phylum Armatimonadota; class HRBIN16; order HRBIN16; family HRBIN16; genus HRBIN16. The sequence goes on from BEHS01000034.1 coordinate 19,196, forward strand.
CAGCATGACAGGAACGCGATGGAGGGAAACAAAGGTTGGTAAACAGCGTCTTTGACCTGATATGGTTGGTTATCGCCTTGCCGCTGGCGGGCTTTCTGTTCCATGCTTTCTTCGGGAAGCGTGCGGGCAAGAAGGTGGTCGGCACTGTCGGCACGGCGGTGGTGCTGGGTGCATTTGCGCTGTCGGTGTACCTGTTGATGGAGTTGCTGAAACTCCCCGCCGAAGAGCAGCGGGTGCTCAGCACGCTGTGGCGATGGATAGAAGCGGGCAGTTTCCGCGTCTCCTTCGAGGCGCTGGTAGATCCGCTATCCTTGCTGATGGCGCTGATAGTGACCGGCGTCGGCGGGCTAATCCATCTGTACTCTACGGGCTACATGGCGGAGGATGAGGACTACCCGCGCTTCTTCACCTATATGAACCTGTTCATCGTGTTCATGCTCACACTGGTGCTCAGCAATAACCTGTTGATGATGTTTGTAGGTTGGGAAGGCGTCGGGTTGTGCTCCTACCTGCTTATCGGCTTCTGGTACAGGGACAAGGTGAATACCGATTCGGCGAACAAGGCGTTCATCGTCAACCGCATCGGCGACTGGGGCTTCACGCTGGCGGTAATACTGGCGTTCTGGACGTTTGGCACCCTCAGCTTCGCGGGCGAAGAAAATATGTTCCAGAGGGCTATCGACCTGAAAGCGGCAAATATGCTCTCGCCGAGCATCATCACCGCGATAGCCCTGCTGCTGTTCGTAGGGGCAACGGGCAAGTCGGCTCAATTCCCGTTGTACATGTGGTTGCCCGATGCGATGGCGGGTCCAACCCCCGTCTCCGCGCTGATTCATGCTGCGACAATGGTGACCGCGGGCGTGGTAATGGTCACCCGATGCCATGTGTTCTTTGAACTGGCTCCGGCGGCGATGCTGGTGGTGGCGATTATCGGCGTGTTCACCGCCATCTTTGCTGCCACTGTTGCGCTGGCGCAGGTGGATATCAAGCGTGTGCTGGCATACTCCACGGTGAGCCAGCTCGGCTATATGTTTCTGGGCTGTGGCGTGGGGGCGTTTGCATCCGGCATGTTCCACGTCACCACGCACGCTTTCTTTAAGGCGTTGCTGTTCCTTGGCTCGGGTTCGGTGATACTGGCGATGCATCACGAGCAGGACATGCGACGCATGGGCGGTCTGGCGAAGTATTTGCCTGTTACCTACTGGACGATGCTGGCGGGCTGGCTGGCGATTTCGGGCATTCCACCGCTGGCAGGCTTCTTCTCCAAAGATGAGATTCTGGCGTCTACCTTCGGCACGCACGCTCTGCCGGTGAGCGTTGGGCAGATTCTGTGGGCGGTGGGGTTGCTGACCGCATTGCTGACCGCCTTCTACATGACGCGCTTGATGGGCTTGACCTTCTGGGGCGAACCGCGCTGGGCAACCGCGCACGCCCATCACGGCAAGGACGACGCGCACGGGCATCATGGTGAACCGCAGGAATCACCGCCGAGCATGACCGTTCCGCTGATGATACTGGCGGCGCTATCGGTGGTGGGCGGATTCATCGGCGGATTCGCGCCGTTGCACATTCCGAACCGCTTCGAGGCGTTTCTGGAACCGTCCGCCGGGCTGAAAGTGCTCGGTGAAGGGGCTGTGGGGCATCTGCCGGTCAGCGTGGAGTGGATGCTGGTGTGGGCATCGGTTGCGGCGGCGGTGCTTGGCATCTGGTTCGGATGGGCGCGCTACCGTGCAGGCTTGCCCGAAAGCGAGCGCGAACTGGTCGGCGTGCGCAAGGTGCTGTACAACCAGTATTACTACGACTGGTTAATGGTGAAGGGCGTTGGACTGTGGTTAGGCGGCAAGATTGCCAACTGGATGTGGCAGTTCGTCGACGTGCGCCTCATCGACGGCTTCGTGAACGGTATTGCAGGCTTTACCGGATGGGTGGGCAATAACCTGAGGCGTGTGCAGACGGGCTACGTGCGCAACTACGCTTTCACCATCCTGATAGGCGCAATAGTGCTGCTCATCTGGCTTCTGGTGCGAGGAGCGAGTGCAGGTTTGGCGAGGTAAACGATGGAGACGACACCCGGGTTGCTGACGTTCATCATATTCCTGCCTCTGGCGGGCGCGCTGGTTTTGCTGCTGGTGCCGCGCGAGAGCAAAGAGACTATCCGCTGGTTCACGCTGGCGGTGACGGTACTGGTTTTCGTGCTGTCCCTGCGGTTGTATTTCGGCTTCAACACCGCCAGCGCGGGGATGCAGTTCCGCGAGTTTGCGCTGTGGATGCCTCAGTTCGGTATTCACTATCACCTGGGCATCGACGGTATCAGCCTGTGGCTGGTGTTGCTGACCACCTTCCTGTCGGTGCTGGCGGTAGCGTTCTCGTGGGTGGTGGAGCAGCGCGTGAAAGAGTATATGTTCTTCATGCTGCTGCTGGAAACGGGAATGCTGGGCGTGTTCTGTGCGCTGGACCTGGTGCTGTTCTATGTGTTCTGGGAAGCGATGCTGGTGCCGATGTACTTCCTCATCGGCATGTGGGGCGGCGAGCGGCGTATCTACGCGGCGATTAAGTTCTTCCTGTTCACCTTCTTCGGCAGTATCCTGATGCTGGTGGCGATTGTCGCGCTGTACTATCTGCACCGTGACATGACGGGCGTCGCTACCTTTGACCTGCTGAAAATCCAGCAGGCGCTGGCAACCAGTCCGCTGGACCTGAACCTGCAGTTGTGGCTATTCGCGGCGTTTGCGCTCGCTTTTGCGATTAAAGTACCGATGTTTCCGTTCCACACCTGGTTGCCCGACGCACATGTGGAGGCTCCCACGGCGGGTTCGGTCATTCTGGCGGGCGTGCTGCTGAAGATGGGCACATACGGCTTTCTGCGCTTCTGCCTGCCGTTGTTCCCCGACGCCTCGCAGGTTGCCGCCCCGCTGATGTTGACGCTGGCGGTCATCGGTATCATCTACGGCGCGATTGTGGCGGCGGTGCAACCCGATGTGAAGAAGCTGGTCGCCTATTCCAGCGTGAGCCACCTGGGCTTTGTTATGCTGGGGTTGTTTGCCCTGAACGCACAGGGGTTAACGGGCAGTATCCTGCAGCAGGTAAATCACGGTATCAGCACGGGCGCGCTGTTCCTGCTGGTAGGTATGATTTACGAGCGCAGGCACACGCGCCTGATTGCCGAGTTCGGCGGTCTGAAGCGGGTGATGCCCGTGTACGCGGCGTTTTTCCTGCTGGTGATGCTGTCGTCGGTGGGATTGCCGTCCACCAATGGCTTCGTTGGGGAGTTCCTGACGCTGCTGGGCGGCTTTGCGGCGGATATTCCGTTGACCGTTATCGCGGCGTCGGGCGTGATTCTGGCGGCGGTGTACTTGCTGTGGATGTTCCAGCGGGTGTTCTACGGTGAGCCGTCGGAGAAGAACGCCAGCCTGCCCGACCTGAACCTGCGCGAGATTGCCATTCTGGTGCCGATTGTGGTGCTCATTTTCTGGATAGGTTTGTATCCGAGCACATTCACAGACGCCATGCGGGCGTCGGTAGAGAATCTGATTCGGCAGGTGAACGGTGATGCAGGCGCGGCATGGCTGGCGCAGATGGGCGAGACGGTAAGAACGGTAACGATGCGTTGACCACACTCCTTCTCTTCTCTCCCTGTGGGAGAGGGGATGGGGGAGAGGTATAAAAGGAGGGCGGAAATGACCAAGTTTGAACGCATTCAAGCGGCAATACGGGGCGAGGCGGTAGACCGCGTGCCGTACAGCCTGTGGTATCACTTCCGGTTGAATCCGCCGGCGGGCGAGACGCTGGCGAACGCAGAGCTGGAGTTCTACGCCAAATACGACCCCGACCTGCTAAAGGTAATGCATGACATCCCGTATGAGATGCCTTTGGGTATGGCATCCATTCATTCCATAGAGGATTGGGCGAAGCTGCCGGTGTTGCCCCCCGATAAGGGCAACTTCGGCGAGCAGCTGGCGGCTCTGCGCATCATCCAGCGACGCAAAGGTGATGATGCGCCGATGGTGGACACGGTGTTCAAC
>BEHS01000035.1 GCA_002898895.1 bacterium HR16
AGTGACTCGGCGAACAGGTCGTCCGCCCGGGCATAATCGCCGCGGCGCATGGCGCACACACCCAGCAGGTAAAACGCCAGCCCGCGATACTCCGCGCTACGCCTTAAGGGGTACAGGTATTCCTCCGCTTCCGCGTCTCTGCCGAGAGTCATCAGGCACAGCGCGCGCAGGTACATGGCTTCACTGTTCTGCGGGTCACGCTGGAGCACGCTCTCGGTGTGTTGCAGGCACTCCTCAAAGCGTCCCTCTTCCAGTCGCAGGCGGGCAAGGGCGTTTCGTGCTTGCAGCGAACCCCACGCCTGGGCAGTGTCGTAGTTTTTCTCGGCGTCGTCAATACGGTTCGTGCGCTCCAGCGCATCCGCTCGCAGGTATGCGTCGTCGGCAAACCAGCGCTCTTCTGGTGGGGTTATTGTCACCTGCTCGCGCTCCGGTTGTGCACCGGCAACCGCTTCCAGCACCGTCTCTCTACTGCCAGTAGCGATGATTACTTTGAGGGGCATTTCGGGAACCTGTGGCAGGGTGAACCGCCAGTTGCCGGTACGCTCCGGGTAGAGGTCTACGCGCTGTTCGTGTATCATATCCTCGCCGTACTGCAGAATAAGCCGATGGTCGGGGCGTGGAGCGGTGCTGTGGAAGCGCACCTGCAGTTGCTGTGCCTCCAGTTGTACGCTCAACGCGCCCTCCCGGCTTGCCGCGGACACCGTCCCCGCCAGACCGCGTATGGGATACCACGCCTCCTGCCAGCACTCCAGCGAATGAGGCGGTATCCAGTGCCAGATGCTCTGGTCCTCAAATCGCCCCACCTGAATCTCTACGTAGGGCACGCCGCGGTCATCCAGCCGTTCCGCCCACACCTTGCCGTCGTCCGCCGTGCCCCAGGTAAACAGCTTTCTGCCGCGCACGTCACGCCAGTCGGCGACGTGTAGCAATCCGGCATCCTCACGCAGGTCGTATCCCCCGAAGAAGTTGCCGCGGAAATCATGCGCAAACACGCTGGAGGCACAGTCGTAGCTGCGATACAGGCTCAGGTCAATGCCATCGTCGGTTATCGGGAAGGGCAGGGTGGCACGCGCCTCGCTCAGGTCGCCCTCCCAGTTGCGCACGGAGGCAGCAGGCAGTATCCACTTCCAGTCTTCGTGTGCGGATACCGCGCAGTTCGTCCAGAAGTAGAAGCGTTTCTTGAGTTCGGTACGGTTGAAAAGGCGAATGTCGGTTTCCATAAAGGCTTTATCGGGATAGAGGCTGATACCCACCATCCACATCATGCGGGTGCGCCTGCAGATTTCGCCTATCCATATTGTCCCTTTCTCGCCCTCCTCACGGGGCGGCTCCAGCGTATACCATATCGGCTGGTGAGTGGTGTAGCGGTGACCGATGGGGAAGTTAAACTCGATGCCCCCTGCGATCCACGCGCCTGTCAGCCCGATGAGCGCAGGTTTGATAGAGGGCGGTTGATGCAGGCACTCACGTCCCGCGATTTTATCATAAAGCGACCAGATTCGCCCGCCGACCTCCGGCAGCACCATCACGCGCAGATAGGGGTTTTCCAGAAAGAGAGCGCGATACTGACGCGGTTCGGCTTCGTCGCTCAGCTGGTCTAACAGGGCGTACGGATACACCTCCCAATAGCCTTCGCGCTGGAAGGGGGGATGCGGGTTCGCTTTACCCACCGGATAGGTGGGGAGGGTAACCGTCTCTTCCCATAGATGAACAGACATATTATCACCTCGCCGCAGAATGCGAAGCCGGAGATAAGTCCGACCACCTGTTTTATTCGCATGGCGAAGCTGGTTTCCTGCAGGATGCACCTGTCCACGCATTGTGGAGGGCGAGGCTCCTGCCGAGCCGTTATGGGTGCAAAGGTTTCGGCTCATCCAGAGGTTCGCTCTCCAGGGTGGTGGAGATGCGATTCGTGCTTGACGTACCGCTATTCAGGACAACAGCTCGTGCAGCGAGCCTGTAGCACAGTACAGTACCTTCCCCTCTTTGACTGCCACCGGCGCCACGCCCCAACCTTCAGACAGGCTTTGTCGCGCTTCTGCCAGCGTGTAGGGAAAAACATCCACGCTCACGCCGATGCGTCGGGGGCGGTAAAGGGGGATACGCTCATCGAAGCGCAGGGGGGATTCCTGCAAGATAATCAGGATGTCCGCATCGCTGGCGGCGGTATAGTCCCCGCGTGCAAAGGAGCCGAAAAGCACTACTGCCAGCACATTCGTGTCCTCGCTACCCAGACACTGCGCCCATTCCCGCAGCCGGGCACGTATCGCCTCCGCATCAACTCGAAAGATTCGCGTCACACCAGCTCACCACGCTTTCCGCATCAGCTACCGCCTGTCTGGCTTCGGGTTCCGTATAATACCGGCGCGGTGGTCCTGCCGGATGCGCGTCGGGATAGCGCGGAGCGATGTAATACCTGTCCAGCCGTCTGGCAGCATCCAGCAGCGCCGGCTCCATATCGTATTCTCCCTCCAGCGCCTCCAGCAGGTCCAGCACGGAGTGCCCCCATGCGATTGCTCCCCGCCGCATGTGCAATGCTTTCATCGCCTTTTCCGCCGCCTGCTGCGCGGCGAAACATGCCCAGTCGTAGTCGCCGACGGTGATGCTTTTGCGAGCATGTTCCAGGTCGGACTTCGCCTGTTCCATCCAGTCACGGCTTCGGTTCACGTTATATCACCCCCTGTTAAGAATACGGCGCACACAGGGGATCTCCCACCACCATATCCTTCCAGAACAGATAAGGAGTTGCCATCCAGAAGCTCTCGGCGAGGGTATAGCCATCGGTGTAGCGGTCGAAGAGGATATCGGCGCGGCAGAGAGCGTCGGCGTACGGTTCCGAAACGTAGCCTTTCACGCCCGTCACACCCACCTTAATCAGGTCGGCGATGAGCGACTGTCCTTTGTCGGCAGGCAAAAACGTACGCGCGCTGGTGGAGACGGCGGTCTCGGCTATCGCGCCGGGCAGGAAGGTGTTACTCAGGTACAGCTCCTTCTTATACTGCGGGTCGTTACTGCCCCACGAATAGTAGCCCATCAGCCCTTTTTGATTGCCGATAAACTCTTTTGTGTCGTCCAGCAGCACGCGCATCTTCTTGCTCTGCAATAGCCGGGCGGCGCGGCGCATCGACTCGTTCACCTCGCCGTACGCGCTGCGCTGATGGGAGGGACTGATGTCCAGCAGGAACAAGCCGGTCGCTCGCCGTGCTTTCAGGGCACGCTCCAGCAGGGCATTTGCATCGGCGAAGGTGTAGCCGTCTAAGCGGGCGGCGAGATACAGCCCATCGTAGCGCACGGACGAAAACGCTTCCTTTTTGCCGAAGTACGGGTTGCGACTGCGAGGCGATACCGACAGGTTCATGCACATCAGCAGGCTATCTACCGAAAAGCCCCTCTGCGCGGTTTTAATCGGTATGCCCTTGATGATGAGCAGGAAGTCTATCTTCTCAGTGAGTTTGCGTTCGCGCAGCGCCTTGCGCACGGGCGCCTGAATATCGGTGAGGTAATCGCCCTCGGGGATGCTCTCCGAGGCAGTACACTGCAACAGGATAAGATGCTCCTCTGGCACCGCCCGGTCGCGGCAGTACTGTCGTGCCAGCTTCTCGGATTCAGGCTGGGCGCGGTTCGCGATGACCGCTACTCTTCGACCGGGCGGATTTGCCAGTGGTTGAGTTCGCATGGCTCATTTCCTCAGCTTCCCATGGCGCGTGCTCCCGCCATCGTTGGCGTACCGGCAGGGCGTTGTGCCTGAGGCTGGTCCATCCCCAGCAAGGCGTTGAACTCTTTGATGTCTTTTGCCTTTGCAAGAGCCTCTTCGTAGGTGACGATGCCGCGTTTCACCAGCGACGCCAGCGACTGGTCCAGCGTCATCATACCCTGCTTGGTCCCCGTCTGTATCAGCGAGGTGAGCTGGAACGTCTTCGCTTCGCGAATCAGGTTGCGCACGGCGGAGGTGCCTACCAGTACCTCAAACGCCGCCACGCGCCCTTTGCCGTCCGCACGCTTACACAGGGTCTGGGAAATCACGCCCACCAGGTTCACCGACAGCTGCATGCGGATTTGCTGTTGCTGGTAGAGCGGGAACACGTCGATCACGCGGTCTACCGTTTGCACTGCGTCAGGCGTATGCAGGGTACCGAACACCAGGTGTCCCGTTTCGGCGGCGGTAATGGCGAGGTGGATGGTTTCCAGGTCGCGCATCTCACCCACCAGAATCACGTCGGGGTCCTGGCGCAGCACGAACTTCAGTGCGTTGGCGAACGAATGGGTGTCCGTATCCAGCTCGCGCTGGTTCACCAGAGCCACTTTCGGCTCGTGTACGAACTCTATCGGGTCCTCAACGGTCACGATGTGCACCGGGAAGTTTTCGTTGATATAGTGGAGCATTGCCGCCTGCGTGGTGGACTTGCCCGAGCCGGCGGGTCCGGTCACCAGCACCAGTCCGCGCGGGCGTTCGGCAAAGTACCGGCACACGGGCGGCAGGTGCAGCTCTTCCATCGTCTGGATGCGATAGGGGATGACACGGAACGCCGCCTGCACGTTACCTCTCTGCTGATAGATGTTGCCGCGGAAGCGGGATAACCCCTTCACCTCGTACGCGAAGTCCAGCTCCAGCTCCTTTTCAAATCGCTCCCGTTGCGTCGGTGAAATCACGCTGAAGCAGAGCTCGCGCACCTGCTCCGGGCTGAGCTTGCCGTATTCCTCCATCGGATACAGGTCGCCGTAAATGCGAACCATCGGATATTGATTTGCCTTCAGATGCAGGTCGGAACCGTCTCGTTGTACCACTTTGGTCAGAAGTTCATCTACGGTAACCGTCATGGTTCATCTCCCTTAATTTGCTCGGTGTTTGGGATGGACAACAGTTTTCTCGAAACCGCTCGCGCGGGTGTAAAATCGGGATCCACTCGCTGGCGGTAATAGGTGGCAATGGCGTTGACGCAGATACCGGTCGCCACCGCCACGTTGAGCGAAGTGGTTGCGCCGTAGAGCGGTATCGCCACATATTGCTCACATTCCGCCAGCACATCGGGGGGCACACCGTGCAGCTCCTCGCCGATGACCAGCGCTACCGGAAACCGCCACTCCACGCGCTCCAGCGGCACAGCCCGCTCGTCCAGATGCAGAGCCACGATGCTGTAGCCCTTTGCCCGCAGAGAGCGGATTTCTTCCAGTGGATAGCCCCAGCGGTGCGGTTGCCACTTCTCTGCGCCTACCGCGCCCGCGTAGTTCTTTTCGCGTCCATCGCATCGGCTGAACACCACTTCCTGCACGCGAAACGCCTCGGCGATGCGCAGGATGTTGCCGTGATTGATTTCCTTGTCCAGATAGCTGCACACAATCACCAGAGGCAGGCGAGGCAGATGTGGCAACCTCTCGCGCAGACCGGGGTCGGTTTCCGGTCGCCCGCTGGCTTCCCACTCACGGCGTATGTGCTCCGGCACGGTAGCGTTCATGCTACACCTGAACACCTGCCATCATGCGCTGGGCGCGCTGTTCAAAGTCGCGTGGATTGGACGATTTGGCAATGGCGTCCTCGAAGTCCACCAGACCTTTGCGCACGAGGCTGAGCAAGCAGCTGTCCAGAGTCTGCATCCCGTACTCTGCGCCGGTCTGGATGTCCATATAGAGCTGGTGTGTCTTGCCTTCGCGAATCAGGTTGCGCACAGAGGGCGTGGCTACCATCAGTTCGAACGCCGCCACACGCCCTGTGCCCTGTGCGTTCGGCAACAACGTCTGAGAGAGCACGCCCACCAGTACCACCGACAGCTGCATCCGTATCTGCTGCTGTTGCTCCGGCGGGAACACGTCCACGATACGGTCGATGGTCTGGGGAGCGTCCTGCGTGTGCACGGTGGACATCACCAGGTGTCCGGTTTCCGCCGCAGTGATGGCAAGGTGGATGGTCTCCAGGTCGCGCATCTCGCCCACCAGAATCACGTCGGGGTTCTGACGCATCACGTGGCGCAGCGCGTCGGCGAAGGAGTGGGTGTCCACCCCCAGCTCGCGCTGGTTGATGATGGACAGTTTATCGTGATGCATGTATTCGATGGGGTCTTCGATGGTCATAATGTGGCAGCGTTTATGGGTGTTGATATGGTCTATCATCGCTGCCAGCGAGGTGGACTTCCCCGACCCGGTGGGACCGGTCACGAGGAGCAGTCCACGTGGGCGCATGCACAGCTCTTTGACGGCTGGCGGCATCAACAGTTCATCGATGGTGCGGATGCGGAAGGGAATAAGGCGCAACGCCGCCCCCACGCACCGCTGTTGCCAGAACATGTTGACGCGAAATCGCGCCAGCCCCGGCACCTCGTATGAGAGGTCGAGCTCCTTATCGCGCTCAAAGCGTTGTTTGCGCTCCTCATTGAGGATAGCATAGAGCAGATTTTTTACATCCTCGGCGGTGAGGCGTGGCAGGTCGGTACGCTTCAGGTCGCCATGAATGCGCAAGATAGGTGGTTCCCCTGCGCGCAGGTGCAAGTCGGAAGCGTCGCGCTGCACCACCATGCGCAACAAATCGTCTATGTGCATATTCCGTGTTTTCCTCCCGGGCTCGGCTTCATTCCTGTTGTCAAGTCTGTAGCAACGGTTAGCGTCGTAGCATTTGACGCAGCTCGGTCAGGTTTCCTGCGTACGCCAGAGCGTCCTCCTCGGTAATCAGCCCCTGCTTATAGTACTTGTACAGGCACTGGTTCATCGTCTGCATTCCCCAGAACTGCCCTTCCTCGATGGCGCTGTAAATTTGTCCCACACGCCCCTCCTCGATGAGTTTGGCAATGGTGGGGGTGGAAATCATCACTTCCACGGCGGCGATGCGCCCACTGCCGTCTTTCAGGGGCACCAGTTTCTGCGAGACGATGCCTCGCAACGAGTTGGACAGGCGCATACAAATCTGAGGCTTGTCGTGGGGTGGGAACATATTGATGATGCGGTCCATCGTTTCCGCTGCGCTCGGCGTGTGCACGGTGGAGAAGACCAGGTGTCCGGTCTCCGCCGCCTGCAGGGCGACGTGCATGGTTTCGATGTCGCGCATCTCGCCGATGAGGATAACATCCGGGCTTTCGCGCACCACGTACTTCAGCGCGTCGCTGAAGCTGTCGGTATCGATGCCCACCTCGCGCTGGCTGACGATGGCGAGCTTGTCCGGGTGCACGAACTCGATGGGGTCCTCGATAGTAACGATGTGGCAGCGGCGGGTGCTGTTGATGAGGTCAATCATTGCCGCCAGGGTGGTGGATTTTCCGCAACCGGTCGGACCGGTTACCAGCACCAGTCCCTGTCGCTGTTTGGCGAGTTCGGCAACCGCCGGCGGCATCTTCAGCTCCTCCAGCGTGTAGATGTCCAGCGGGATGAGGCGACAGACCATCGCGATACTGCCGCGCTGCTGGTAGATGTTGGCGCGCACGCGGGTAATACCCTCAATGGTGAACGCGAGGTCCAGCTCGTGGCGGTGCTCGAACCGCCCAATTTGTTCATGCGTCATCACGCTGTAAGCCAGGTTGCGCGTGTCGTCTGCCGAGAGCGGAGGCAGGTCCATCGGCTGAATCTTGCCATGCACCCGCAGCGTGGGCGGTGTGTTCTCCTTAATAAACAGGTCGGATGCTTTGACCGACGCACCGTAGCGCAGTAACTCGCTCAGTTCCAACATCGATGTTATCCCTCTCTTGTGGATTCATGACGTTGTGTAGATGCCGGTAATCGGGAAGAGTGGCGGGTTGCCCAGCGCATTACCAGATACGCCAGACCTCCCAGAGCCAGCGATACTAACGCCCAGCCTGCGATTCGCCAGCCCAGCCCTGTTTGCTTGTGCTTTACCTGCTGGGGCGTCTGTTCCGGCACCGGCTGGTGAAACGGCACGCTCAGGTCCACGTCGGCGGCGTGGCGCAGGATGCGCACCTGGTAACGGTAGACGCCGGGAGTATGGATGAGCCTCACCTGCAAGTCGCGTGTTGTCCACTCGCGCAAACCCTGAAAGGGCATATCTCCCCGTACCAGAAAGTATATCTCGAAAGTGTCTAAATCCGAGAAAGCACGCAGAAAGGGTTCCACGGGTAAGCCGCCGCTACGGCGGTCTATGACGTTGCGGGCGCGTCCAATAACGTCGGTGATGGGAGGTAACATACTGCCCGTCTGAGACTTCGGGGATTCGGTGCGCACCTTCAACAGCCTTCCCTGCCATCCGCCGTAACGTAGCAGGCGTTCAAATCGCTCTGCCGCCTCCTTTTCGGGTACGGCGGTGTTAAAGGCGAAGTTCAGATGGTCCTCTTCAGTGCCGGTGGAGATGACCACAATGGTGACCTGTGGGGGAATCTCTTGCTGCGCCGTTACGGCTCCGGCGAGAAGACAGGCAAAGAGAGCCAGTAGTATCGAACGCATTGGCGTATAGAGACGACCCTTCTGTTGAGATTCGTTTCTTTCAACGGCGCAACCGCTCATGATGCTTCCTGCACAGCGTTTGTGATGATACCTGCCCAAGACACACACTGATTGTATCAAACCAGAGGCGAAAGGTCAAGGTTTGGTGGCTTCACTCGCTGAAACGCTCCGCACGCAGGCGGTATAGCTGAGCGGGACGGCTTTGCGCAACTCCTGCTTTTCGGTATGCCCAGCGCAAGCGTTCACCGGGAAGACGCCCTTCGTAGGGCAGCACTACGCCTTCGTGTCCGTCCTGGGTGCGTAATACCAGTCCGTATTCGGCGCCGCCCAGCTGCCCGATGTGCTCTATCGGCTCTATTGCCAGCACTACCGTGACCGAAATGCGCACCAGGGATAATTCCTGCAGCCGGATGGGGCGGTAGCGAGGGTCATGCAAGGCGCGCTCCAGAGCGCGTTGTGCTTCCTGCCATCGCTGAGGCAAGCGCGGATACAGACTGCCACTACAACCGCGCACTCGATGGGCGACCTCTAAGGTGACAAACACCCCTCCTGCCCGACGCCAAACCTCCGGTATTTCGCGGAGAGGGGGGAGGCGAGAGGGTTTGTGTCGTACCATCCCTTCCATGCGCGCCCGCAAAAAGCACAAGAGCCATGCCTGCTCTTCTCTACTCATCGCAGTGCTCCGATGATGAATCGCTTCCGCAACGCCTCGACCACCACGGGCAGAGACTCTACCGTTTGCCTCACCCCACAATGTAGCAGCACAATACCGTTCGGCTTTGCCTGAGCCAGAATACGCTCTACCAGCGCCCGCGTGCCCGGTCGGGCGAAGTCGTACGGGTTGACCGTGTAGCCAACTGCCTGCATTCCCAAAGCGTTCGCCACCTGCTGGGCAACAGGGGCGTTGGGGTCACCGGGCAGGCGCAGCAGACGGGGCTTTTGCCCGGTTATCCGCTGCAGGATGTGGTTCGCTTGTTCGAAGTCCTGTATCCATGCCTGTATACTCATTCCCGCCGTCCGGTGGGAGCAGGAATGGTTGCCGATGATATGCCCTCCTGCAACGGCGCGCTGCACCAGCTCAGGCATTCGTTCGGCGTTGCGTCCGATGGCAAACAGGGTGACCTGCAGGCGCAACTGCCGGAGTGCGTCCAGCAGATTCTCATCGCCGGGCTGGGGGAAGTCGTCGAAGGTCAGGTAAAGCGGCTTGTCCCGATCGGGCGATGGGTCCGACAGGTTCTCCACCGCCGACTCCAGCCACTGAGGTTTCGGTACGCCGCGCAATCGCCACCGCACCGTTCCTGTGCGGTCTATCAGCACCAGCGTGGGCACGGAGTCGATAGCGTATCGCTTACTGACCTGCGAACCGGTGTCCAGCAGCACCGGAAAGTCTATCAACCTTGCCACCGGGTCTACCGACAGGCGATGCGTCCAGCGTCCGTCTGCGCAAATCGCCCACACTTCGCCGTCCCAGTATGGCGGGCGCAAGCGTGCCTGCCGGATGGCTCGTGTGGTGAGTTTCCACGTATCGCACCAGAACGCCCAGAACACCAGCAGTAGCGGCTTACCCAAAGCGTTAGGATACCGAAAAAGACGCCCGCTGCGATCATGAAGCGCAAACCCGGGTGCGCGTTCGCCGACCAGTGGCGGCAATTTGGTGATATTGCCTCTCTCCGGCACCGTCCATCACTCCCCCGGTAGCACGGTAATAGATTGCGCTTTGCCGTAAGCTTTCACTTCCGGGCGGTACATCATCTCCACGCGCGAGGGTAGAGCCAGCCGCTCACCGGGCGTTTCCGCACGCAGGGTGTAGCGGTACCGATAGCGGTTATGCATCCACGCGATAAACACAGCCACATGCTGGTCCAGTGGTTCGTGATGTTCAGTGTAGCCGTATGCCCAGTCCTCCCAGAACATACTGGATGCACCCCGAGGCGGGGGTGGTGCATACTCAAAACCGGCGGGGTAGGGGTCCTCAACGAGAAGATACTCCCGTTCGCCCTGCGTTTGCACTTCTACCTCTACCATTATCGTCTCCCCCACACGCACCGGGCGGTTCAACGGCTCCCAGACCGACTCATCAGGCTTTTTCGGCGGGGTCTGTTTCAGCACGAAGTAACGGCGGGTGATGTGCAGGTCCTTCGGTGCGGCGTGTTGTGTGCTCCCATCAGGCTGGAGAGGCAGATAGGTGCGCAGTTCCAGCGTATAGGCGAGTTGCGCATCGTGAGGTGTTGCCGCAGTGAGCCGCACCTGCCACTCTGCGCCCTCTACCTCCAGTAACGGTAAGCGATATTCTGCGAAAGGCTCCTCCGAGTCCAGCGCAGGAACGCGCAGTAGCGTCACGCGATTGCCCACCTGCGCGGTTACCGTCTGACCACCTTTACCGATGGGATAGTGTCGGGCGTAGTCCGCTATCGCACCCAGCAGGTATGCCTGCGCTTTGGTGGAAATCCATTCTCGCTCTCGACGGGTCAACAGCCACTGCAGGGTAGAAGCGACCAGCGGATGACGAGGCTCACGGCGCAGCAACAAGCGTAGCGCCAGCGCTGTGCACTCCGCGTCAGAGGTATACCAGTCGCGCTCGTCCGCCGTCCAGTAGCTGCCCGTATCGTCACGCTTCACCCGCCGCGTGAGTAGCCCCATTAACTCCCGAACGCGGTTGCTGTTCTCCGTTCCCCCCTGCGCATCCAGAGCCAACCCCAGCAACACCAGCGACAGATTGCTGAGCTTGCTCCGCTGTTTCCAGAGCCAATCCACGGCTGACTCAGGCAGTTCTCCGTGTCGGGCAAGCGCGTAAGCCAGCCACGCTTCCTCTTCGGGGTACAGCTCGCGTTCTACGGTTTCGTACTCCTCGCTCTTCGGGTTGTATCGCTCGGACAGGACGCCCTCCGCTTGCATTGCCCGTGCGGAGGCGATCGCTGTCTTGAGCACATTGGCGTCCACGTTAGCCCCGACCGCCTTCAGCTCAGCCAGCGCCAGCAGGGCGTAAGCGGTCAGCTCCGGTAGGGGGTACTCCTCGTCTTCCCACCATGCCCAGCCGCCATCGCTTAACTGCAGGTCATAGAGGCGGGTCAATCCGGCGTCCACCTTCTCCTGCAAGCCCTTCAGCCAGGGCGTTTGCGCAATGTTCAGCTTCACCTGCTGTGCTATCTGGCGGGCAAACGCCACACCCAGCAGGGTGGAGGAGGTCTGTTCGGTGCAACCGTAGGGGTAGAACACCAGGTCGCTCAAAGCGGGCAGAGCGCGCGCCACAGGTGAGTTGTACAGACGCAGCACGATCTCGCCAAACTGCGGTATCGCGTTATCCGGCAGGCGCACGTTGAGGGCGGCAGTACCCTGCCATGTTCCACTCCACACATCCCGACGCATGGTGGCGCGGGGCAATACCGGCAGAGATTGCTCCACGCCGTCTGACCCGGCTCGCCGGTCATCGATCCCCTCTGCTATCGCTATTGCAGTGAGCCGGAGCCTCTGTGCCAGCGGAATGGTGGGGAAGGGTTGCCAGTCGATACGCTTCTGTTCGCCGTTCTGCAATGTTATCGTCTGTTCCTCGCTGACTTCCCTCTCCAGCGAGCCGACCGGCCGGGCAAGCAGTTGCAGTCGCATTCGGCGCGCGCTACCGGTACGATTGGTCAGCATGACCTGAAAGCGCAGTTTATCGCCCTCCACCACGAATCGCGGCGTGTACAGCCTCACCATCACCGGCTTGTTGACCGTAAACTCCTGCTTTCCCTCTCCGGCGTGCGTTTCGGCGGTAAAGGCGCGAGCGGTGGTCACCCAGCGTGTGAGGTTGTCCGGCAACTCAAACTCTACCTGCGCCTCGCCGTTCGCGTCGGTTGTGATGAAAGCGTTCCAGTAGGCGGTGTCCTCGAAGCGGCGACGTATCTGCACCTGCTCCGCCATGGCGAATCTCTTCTGCGCCAATGCGACTTGCTGAAATGCGCGACCGGGTACCACCTCCGGCAGAAACTGCTGTGTGGAGACACCGTGTGGTCGCTTGCCCCAGAAGGCACGGAAGGGGTCGGGGGTGGTATCCGGTCTCAATCCGTAGATGGCTGCGTCCACCACGCCCAGCGATAGTTCCGCCGACAGAGGTTTGCCGTTGCTATCGGTGGTCTTTACGCGATAGCGCACGCGGTCTCCGGGCAGATACTGGGGGCGTTCGGTCTCCAGCCGTACCTGCAGCTGCTTTTCAGGGTAGGGCACGCGCAGGTAGCGTACCGCGACAGGGGCATAATAGCCCCCCAGCGCAACAGCGCACAGGTACACTCCCGGGCGATATTGAGCCAGCACGGGCACCTCCACCACGGCGCCGCTCTCATCTTCTATCTTCACCTGTTTGGACCACAGCACGCGGTCGGTCTCGATAGTCAGCCACACGATGGCAGGTGTCCGAGATGCCAGCAGCATCACCCTTGCGGTGTCGCCAGGGCGGTAAGAACCCCTGTCGAGCACAACCTGCAAGGCGCTGGGCTGTTGCCACAGGGTCAGGTAACGGTACTCGCGTCCCCAGATAGAGAGGTAGGTATCTGTTTCAGTGGCGCGCCCTGCGCCATCTGTGGCGGAGAGCCTCAGACGATAGAAGCCTGCCTGTGCCCAGCTCAGCTCCAGTGAGGCTTTGCCGGCGGAATCGGTGTTCCCCTGCCATGTGTGCAAAACCTGTTCCTTCCACTGGCGGGCGGTGGCATCCCACGAGGTTTGTATCAGTTCCACCCGAAACGGGGTAGCGACAGGCTTACCGTTGTAGTCCTGCGCCTGCACCAGCAGATTGAACTGCTGGTTACGGGTGACGAAGTAAGGCTCGACCTCTGCGCTGAGGGCGAATGCCGCACGCACACCGGGCACCGTCCCCTGCGCCTGCACCGACCTGCCACCGGCGTCTTCTACGGATACTTGCGCTATGTACAGGGTGTCGCTTCGCGCGGTGGGCTTGATATCGAACTCGATGCGAGCCTGCCCCTGCGCATCTGTTACCGTTTCCCCTTCGGCAACCACCGGATTGTAACCGTAGAGATAGGTGGGGGAGAGGTTAGGATAGAGGGGTGCAGGTTCCTCTTCGTCTGCCGGGGCGGGGCGTCGGGGGAAATGTGGACGTGCCTGAACGGTGTAGTGCACTTTGCCCTGAGCTACCGGCGCGCCAAAGTAGTAGCTGGCTTTGACGCGGAATGCGCCTTTCCCTTCGCCGATGTAAAGCGGTTGTTCGGGAGTGACCTGCACCTCGAAGTCGGGTTTGCGGTAAGCAGCGACTTCGAAAATGGCGTAGCCTTCATCACCTTCGCGCTCGGCGGTAAGCGTATATTCGCCGATGGTCGCCTCCGCGTTCAGGCGGTATGTGCCGGAGCAGCTGCCCATCGCACCGGTGCGCATTTTTGTGCGGAAGAGCGTACGCCCGCGCGGGTCTTCCAGACGCAGGTTGATCTCCTCAGCAGGAGCGTTACGATACTCCTGCCCCGCTATCCGGCGCAGCACTACCTTGTAGTGCACCAGCTGCCCCGGCCGATAGATAGGGCGGTCGGTGTACAGGTAAATTTTCCACTTCGGCGGGCGGAGAGCAGTATCGCCGTACAGGTAATGAAACAGCACATCGTCGCCTCTACGAATGAGCAAAGCGGTGCTACCTCTGGCGTCTCCGGCGGAAATACGCGCTATGCCGTCCGCCCCGGTATGCGCGTCGCGGAAGGGGCGGCGCTTGCGGTCAAGCAGGGTAAGGCGAACCTCTCTCAGCGGTTGGCCGCTCTCGTAGTCGTAAGTGTAGAATAGTAAGCCTTCAGCGGTGTATTTAGCGATGCACCCCATACGAGAGACGAGCACGAATTGCCCTCGCCACAGATTGCCTGCCGACACGCGCAGATAGTATATTCCACTGTTCACTTTGGGCAGGAACGTGGTGCGAGAATAGTATACGTTTTCGCCGGGTGAAGCAGAGCGGGGGCGGGTGGTTAACCTGCTCTCCCATTGCTGTACCAGCTTGCCTTCCGGTTCTCTCAGCGCACGGCGGGCACGCACCGTTTCATTGCTGAACTCATAACCCCCATAGAAGCGAGGATTGGTAACATACTCCAGAAACTTTTCAGGGGTTATTCGATAAAGAGCGCATTGTACTTTCTCGATATTCTGGGTGGAGACTCGCACACGGGTCATGCTGGCAGGTACTCCCTCGCGGAGAATGTCCACCTGCAGCCACGCTCTGTTGCTTTGTGCCGGAGAGGATACAACAAGCAGAAACACCAGGCAGACCACAAACAGGAACCGCAAGGCGTTCATGGCAAGAACCTCCTGCAAAGAAAACATCCCACCGGTTTCCCGGTGGGATGTTCGTTACAGGCTTAGCCTACTCCTGCAGGCTCCGGCGGGTTCTCCGCTTCGGAGGTTTCCTTCTTGAGGAACACCAGCCTGCCGTCCTCGTCCAGCGACGCGAGCACCGTGTCGCCTTCGCTGAAGCGTCCGAGCAGAATCTCCTCCGCCAGCGGGTCCTCAATCAGTCGCTGCACCGCACGGCGCAGCGGGCGTGCACCGAACTGCGGGTCAAAGCCCTCGCGCGCCAGCATCTCGCGCACTTCCTGCGTTATCTCCAGTTCAATGCCCTGTGCACGCGCCTGTTGCGCCACCCGCCCGACCATCAGGTCCACAATCTGCAGGATTTCGTTGAAGGTGAGCGCGTGGAATACCACGATCTCGTCGATACGGTTAAGGAACTCGGGGCGGAAGGTGCGCTTCAGCTCGTCCATAATGCGCCCCTTCATGCTCTCGTACTCGCGCTCCGTCTCCTCCTTGGGCCTGGAAGAGCTCAGGAAGCCCATACTGGGTTCTCCCTGAATGGAGCGGGCGCCGAGGTTGGAGGTCATGATAATCACCGTGTTCTTAAAGTCCACCACCCTGCCCTGCGAGTCGGTCAGGCGACCGTCCTCGAAAATCTGCAGCAGGATGTTGAACACTTCGGGATGCGCTTTCTCAATCTCATCCAGCAGCACCACCGAGTAGGGTTGTCGGCGTACCGCTTCGGTGAGCTGTCCGCCCTCTTCGTAGCCCACATAGCCCGGAGGCGCGCCTACCAGCCTCGATACCGCGAACCGCTCCATGTACTCGGACATGTCGAGGCGGATGAGATTGTTCTCGTTGTCGAACAGGAAGGCGGCCAGCGCACGCGCCAGCTCGGTCTTGCCCACGCCGGTCGGACCGAGGAAGATAAAGGTTCCTATCGGTCGCTTGGGGTCTTTCAGCCCGGAGCGCGCACGACGTATCGCCTTGCTCACCGCCATCACCGCCTCGTGCTGCCCAATGATGCGCTTGTGCAGCTCCTCTTCCATCTTCAGCAGCTTCACCGTCTCGGCTTCCATCAGGCGCGAGACGGGAATACCCGTCCACGACTGCACAATGTGCGCCACCTCGTCTTCGGTGACCACCGTGCGCATCTCCTGCCGCTTCAGGTTCCACTCCTGTTCGAGGTCGGCGGCGCGGTTTTGCAACACGGAGCGTTGCGAGCGCAGCTCCTGCACGCGCGAATAGTCGCCCGATTTGTGCGCCATCTCCAGCTCTTTTTCTATTTTGGCGAGCTGCTGTTTGACCTGCCTCAGTTCGCGCGGGGGCAGGGAGTACTGCAGGCGCACACGCGACGCTGCCTCGTCTATCAGGTCTATTGCTTTGTCGGGCAGATAGCGGTCGGTGATGTAGCGGTCTGCAAGGCGCACCGCCGCGATGATAGCGTTGTCCTCTATCTTGACGCGATGGTGTGCCTCGTAGCGGTCGCGCAGACCACGCAGGATTTCGATGGCTTCCTCCACGGTCGGTTCGCGTACCTGCACCGGCTGGAAGCGTCTCTCCAGCGCGGCGTCGCGCTCGATGTACTTGCGGTATTCGTCCAGCGTGGTTGCGCCGATACATTGCAGTTCACCGCGCGCCAGAGCGGGCTTCATAATGTTCGATGCGTCAATAGCCCCTTCTGCCGCGCCTGCGCCCACCACCGTGTGCAGTTCGTCGATGAACAGGATAACCTCGCCCTGTGCTTTGCGCACTTCCTCCAGCACGCGCTTCATGCGCTCCTCGAATTCGCCGCGATACTTGGTTCCTGCTACCAGCCCGGCAAGGTCCAGCGCCACGATACGCCGGTCTTTGAGCACCTCCGGGATGTCACCCGAGACGATGCGCTGTGCCAGTCCCTCGGCGATGGCGGTTTTGCCCACGCCGGGCTCGCCAATCAACACCGGGTTGTTCTTGGTGCGGCGGGAAAGAATCCGGATGACGCGCCCGATCTCGGTGTCTCTGCCGATGCCAGGGTCCAGTTTACCCTGTCGAGCCAGCTCGGTAAGGTCTCTACCGAATTCATCCAGAGTGGGGGTACGCGAGCGTTGGCGCGGTGCGGGTGCGCCGGTATCGCTGGACTGTAGCGCCATCACCTCTCGGCGGGCGCGTTCCAGGTCCACCCCCAGCTTTGCCAGAACCCTGCCTGCCAGCCCTTCCCCTTCACGGATTAAGCCCAGCAACAGGTGTTCCGTGCCGATATAGTTGTTGTTCAGCTGGCGTGCCTCATCGTAGGCGAGGTCAATCACGCGCTTGGCACGTGGGGTCAGCTGGGTCTCTTGACCGAGTCTGCCTTCCCCGCGCGACACTTGCCGCTCGATTTCACTGCGCACACGACTGAGGCTAACGCCCATACGCTCCAGGATTCGTGCGGCAACGCTATCCGGTTCGCGTACCAGACCAAGCAACAGGTGCTCGGTGCTTACATAGTTTTCACCCAAACGTCCCGCCTCTTCCTGGGCGTAGAAGATAACGCGGCGAGCACGCTCAGTGAATCGCTGCCACATTGCTGACATGGGACCTCCTTGATCGGCAGCGGCGGTGCTTGCGGATGGTGTCTCCCTTCGACAGCGCCTGCAAAGCCGACCGTACTCCACAAAAAGGTTCCTACCGCCTATTAGGTTACCCGTTTTGAGCCTGCAGATGCAAGCGCATTGCCGAAGGGCGAACTATCCGTTGCGCACTTGCCGCACCAGCGTTCGCATCCTGATGGCACGCCATTCGGCGTCATCGTGCTGGGCTTCCCAGCGCACTGCCATCAGCATCTCTTTCCATACCTCGGCGCTCAGGCGCCCCCAGCCTGCCATCGCGGCAAGGCTGATTACCGATAGCATCTGCAAGGCATCTGCGGCTCTCAAGGTGCGTTCCTTTCCAAGATTATGATACACCTGTTCTGCCTCTTCGTGCAACTGTTGCACCTGTTTTTGCAACAACTGCTCCCGTGCGCGCTGCTCTGCTTGAGCGATAAACTGCGCGGTGCCCGCTACCTGCGCGGCAACGGTCATCTCGTCTATGCCGATGCTATGCATGTTAGACACCTGAAACAGCGCGCCGGCGGGCGTTCCCTCGCCGTGCAAACCGCGAACGGTGCCTCCCAGCTCCATAGATGCCTGCCACACGGTCTGCAGCTGTGCCGTCCGTTCCAGAGCAGGTGTATACATCATCACCGAGACCCGCAGCCCCCACCCGATGTTGAGGGAGGAGGCGGTCACCCATCCGTAATTGTCGGAGAAAGCCAGCTCCTCTTGCAGTGCCAGCGCGTCTAAGGCAGCGCGAGCCAGCGCGATACTCTCGCGCACCTGCAATCCGGGCAGGATAGCCTGCACCCGCAGATGGTCCTCCTCGTTCACCAGTACGCTCACGGCGCGCGCTTCGTCCACGATCAGTAAACCGTGGAGGACGTTATCGCGCAGCTGGGGACTGGCAAGGCGCAGGTCTATCCACCGCTGACGTTCGGAGGGTTTCATGCGGTGCGTGGGCAATACGTCGAATCGCCATCGGCTATAGCGTGCGGCTCGCTCCACGCGGGAGCGTACCTGCTCCAGCTCCGCGCTGTCGGCGCACCAGGGGAAGCGTGCCCAGACAAAGTTGCGGGCGTATCGGGCACGGCTGCTGATAGTGACCTGCGACGGATGCAGGGTGTGGAGCCAATAAGCGTTCGGCTGGACGGAGAGGGGTTGTGCGGGTGGGGAATGGGCGATTTCCGGCAGCGACTCGCCCTTGTGACGAAGCGGTAGTGACCATCGTTCCAGCCATCGGTCAATCGCCTGGGGGAGATAGCGATAACAGTCGGCACAACCCGCTACCCCCTGTCCGGCAAGCAGGGCGACTTCTGTAGCACAGCGAGGGCAGGCGGAGGTGCTTTGGGGCTGGTCTGTAGCCTGCTGGAGCAACGCGAAGCCCGCTGTTGCCTCTTCGGGAGCGAGTCGTACAAGGTATCGGCGGGTGCATTCTGCGCATAACAGCCGGGTATGACCGTCAGCGTGCACCCGCCACTGCACGGCAATGTTTCCGCAAACCTCGCACCGTTGTTCAGACAGGCGTACCACTGCTTTGCGTGTGTTCCCGGAACGCGGCGATGATACGATGTGTCACATCGCCCGGCTTGCCCGCGCCGATAGGGCGTTCATCCAGTGTAACCATCGGTACCACCTCGGCGGCGGTGCCGGTGAGGAATGCCTCATCGGCGGTGTACACATCGTACAGGGTCATCATGGTTTCGCGCACAGGGATGCCCATTTTCTCTGCCAGCATCATCACGGTAGCGCGGGTGATGCCTGCCAGGATGCCCGCAGAGGGAGGCGGGGTGTGCAACACGCCGTCCTTCACGATGAACAGGTTATCACCGGTGGCTTCGGCAACGTAGCCTTCGACGTTCAACATCAATCCTTCGCCTGCGCCCACGCGGTTCGCTTCCATCTTCGCGAGAATGTTATTGATGTAGCGACCCAGCGACTTGATACGCGGGTCCAGGCACTGCGCAGGTGGAATGCGCGTGGAAACGGTGACCACGTGCAACCCGTTCTCGTACATCTCCGGCGGATAAAGCGCCAGGTCGGCGGTAGAGATGGCGATAGTCGGCTCCAGACGGATGTGTTTGGGGTCCAAACCCAGCCCTATCCCGCGCGAAACGGTGACGCGGATGTAGCAGTTCGTTTCGCCGTTCTCGCGCACCACCAACTTGATGCGCTCGGTCATCTCCTCTTTGCTGATGGGGATGCCGATCATCAGCGCGCGGGCGCTGTGGTACAGGCGATCGACGTGCTCCTGCAATTTGAAGATGCGCCCGTTGTAGACGCGGATGCCTTCGAACACGCCATCGCCGTACAGGAAACCGTGGTCGTACAGGTCAATCTTTGCCTCGGCAGGCGAGACCATCTGTCCGTTCAAGTTCACAAAACGTCGCATGCCCTTTCCCTCCTGTGACGGTTTCAGTATAACGCGGTAGGGCTAAAAGCGTCAACATGATAACGGAGGCGGGTAATCACTTCGTCTAATACAAAATCGGAGGTCAGCAAAATAGCACGCTGTGCCAGAATCTGCTGGTAATAGTGGCTCCCTGCCTGATGGTAGCGGTCAGTACGTATCAACACCGAGAGCCAGCCGCCCGAGTCAACGAACACCTTCAATGTGCTGGCTCCTCTGGACGCAGATCGTGATGCACAGAGGCATCTTCAGGGCCTAGCTCAGCCAACCCAATCATCTGGTAGAGCGGAGCGAACGCAGCGTCCGAAACCTTATCGTTTTCGGACACCACCCGCACCTCTACCTCGATCGGCGTGCCCGCAGGCAGGTCAAGCGGCTCGTCCGGTACTATTACCTGACCGTTGAAGCGAGCTCGCAGAACAACAGCCATTCTTCAACACCTCCATGAGGATTGTACCACTTCAGGGCATTTGTTTCCACATGCTTTCGTTTCCACGCGGTACACCCGGAAGGCTTCTCGTTGAGGTTTAGCGAAAAGGGCACAATGTGAAGAGGCTATTCGTTTCCATTCTGGGCAGTGTGTTGAGCGCGCTGTTGCTGTGGCTGGCGTTCCCACCGGTAGACTGGGGCTGGCTGGCGTGGTTCGCGCTGGTGCCACTGATGCTTGCGCTGCGCTCCCTCTCACGCCCCCGCCAGGGATGCCTTATCGGGCTGGTGTGGGGAGCCTGCTTCTACGGTATGCTGCTCTGGTGGATGCAGCAGTTCGTGCATCGGTGGACCGGCAGCTTCTGGCTGGGGCTGGCGGCGTGGGGCGCGCTGGTGCTGTCGCAGACGTTGTTCGCGGGCGCGTTCGGGTGGATCTACACGCTGGTCAACCGACTCGCACGGGGTTCTGCCTTACCGGTCGCATGGACGGCAGGGCTATGGGTGGCTATCGAGTGGCTGCGTGGAGCGGGAGCGTGGGGTTTCCTGTGGGGGCAGCTGGCGGTTTCCCAGCATCGGAATCTGGTACCGTTACAGAGCGTAGAACTGCTGGGCGTCTGGGGGCTGAGCGCATGGCTGATTGTTGTGAATGCCTCCGTTGCCGAAGCGGTTGCGCAGCGCAAGATGCGCCCCCTGTTGGGGGCAGTGGAACTCTCCGTGCTGTTGCTCCTGTTCGGATGGTGGAGGCTGAGCCTGCCTTCCGCTCCAGAACGATTGACCGCGCTGGTTGTTCAGCCCAACGTGGACACCACCCGCCAGTGGGACGAGACAATGCAACAGCAGGTCAAGTCAAGCCTGTCTCGTGCGCTGGAGAGCGCAGTTCGCGAGAAGGTGAACATGGTTCTTTTCCCGGAATCGCTTGTGCCAGACGCCACTGCCTATCCCTTTTCCGATCTCATCCGGCAGGCGACGGCGCGGAGTGTTACCGTGCTTATCGGCACTTTTGATGAAGAATACGGCAGAAGCTATAACACAGTTACCGCTTTTTTGCCCGATGACGGTGCAGAAACCTACCGCAAACAGCATCTGGTGCCCTGGGGCGAATACGTGCCTTTTCGGCGGTGGACGCCCTGGGTGGAGCATTTCGGGGTGGTGAGCGCAGATGTCTCACCGGGCGAGCAGCTCGTATTGTTGACCCCCTGGCGCATCGGCACACCCATCTGTTTCGAGTCCACGCTACCCCGTATCTCTTGTGAAATGGTGCGGCAGGGGGCGCGCCTGCTGTGTGTGGTGACGAACGACACCTGGTTTGGTCGCTCACCTGCGGCGGAACAGCACCTTGCCTTCTGCGCCCTGCGGGCGGTGGAAACGCGCCGGTGGGTATTGCGCTCCGCCACAACAGGTATCTCGGCGGTGTTCGACGCGCAGGGACGATGCCTGCACAGAGCAGAGCTGTTCACCGAGGCGCAGCTGCGGGCAGACGGGGTGGAGCTGCGGCAGGAACGGACGCTATATGTGAGGATAGGGGATGCTGCGGCTGTAGTGGTTGTGCTGGTTTTGTGCGTGGGGTGGGGTGTGTTGTCGCGTATGAAGTCTGAAATTTAAGTATGCATCAGGGTTTCAGCGTGGCAGGCACACACGGCTAAAGCCGTTCCTCCACAAACAAAACCCTGCCTGCGCAGGGTTATCAGCCAGCGCGGCTAGATTCGTCCGACAGGATGCGGCTTCAGCCGCAGGCTTGATAGGCGATGTGTGGCTTACGTTAGATATGTTACTTTCATGCGCCATTCAGCTTAGCAGGAATCCATGGGTATATTCGTTGAACCAGTGCAAGAAAAGGATAATCTTGTAAAGGAGGTATCGCCCAGATGCTCTTGCGCAACACATTTGTCGTCGTCATGCTGGTGTTCGCTGTTCATCTCACAAGTATCGCCCAAGTCAAGGTTCCGCGGGTGGCTATCTACCCATGGACGTTTGCCGAGAACGAGCGCGGAACGAACACTACAGCGGTCAACACTGCTCAGGACGTGCTACGAAAGCTCTTTGAGCAACGGGGCGGATATGAGGTGATTTCGGACGCCGCCTGCCGTCGTGCTTGGATAGAGCTGGGTTTCCCCGAACAACCGTTGACGGTGGAGGAGCTCGGTCAGCTACCGACTAGTTTCGACGCCAAGCGTCTGCTGGAGTTCGGCAAGAAGGTTGGGGCAGACTACGTTTGCTCAGGTACACTGGGCTGGCGTGTACGATCGGTTTGGGTCGGACTTGGACCCAAAACGAAAGCGGACGCAACAGTCAGTGTGATTATCGTCGATGTCAACAATAGCGAGATTGTCCATGAGGTGCGGGACCTGAACTCCGCCAGTACCCGGGCAGAGAAGTGGTATGAGTCAGCGGGCGCCTTGCTGGTATCCTGGGGTATCACCCTGTTTAGTGGTGGACCGAAGACGCCACATATGCAAAACGCAGCGATTAAGGCACTCGGCGCTGCTACCGACGAGTTCTTCGCTACCAAAACAAAGAAGAAGATCGAGTGAGTGTGTAGTACTCTGTCAAGAGTGATTTTCATGATTGTGGCGAGGCGGTCGCGCCTTGTTGTCATTCTGAGCGAAGCGAAGAATCTCGTTTTATCGGCACATCGAGATGCTTCGCTGACGCTCAGCATGACAAGGGTACGAAACTACTTTGCCATCATCTAAACAATCATGCTTGACAGACTAGTAGAAGCTGCAGGTCCCCGTTTCCGTAGAGAGCAGGCTTTTTGTTCCCCGCTATTCTCCCTCTCCCGAGGCTTCGGGAGAGGGAGGAGAACTAATACTTGATATCTCGTCAACCTTTATCTGTGGTGGAGTACTGACAAGAGGGATAACCGTTTTGAGGAAAACTCTCGAAAGAGGTTTACTCCTCCACAATTGACCTCACTATCTCCGTTATCCGTTGAGATGCACCCTGTTGCTCCATGACAAGCATTTTGGCTCGGCGAGCAACTTCGGCACGCAGGCGTTCATCTCCCAGCAGGCGGGATACATGCTGTACCAGCTCCTCGACGCTACTTGCCGTCCATGCTACCCCTGCCTGTCGCGCCAGCGCGGCCACATCGCGGAAGTTGTGCATGTAGGGTCCATGCACCACCGGCTTGCCGTGCGCCAGCGGCTGTAGCAGAT
>BEHS01000036.1 GCA_002898895.1 bacterium HR16
AAGGTGGTCTTGCCGTGGTCCACGTGACCGATCGTGCCGATGTTCACATGCGGCTTCGTGCGCTCAAATCGCTGTTTGCCCATTTAGTGCTGACCTCCCTGATACTCCTTGTTGTGTCGTTATGTTCGGGGATTGCTCCCTCGATTACAGATTGACCAGTTGTTTGCCCTGCGCCCGCGCAATCAGCTCCTGCGCGATATTTGCAGGCACTTCTTCGTAGTGCGACGGTTGCATCACGTATGTTGCCCGTCCCTGCGTCAAGGAACGCAGAGTGGTTGCATAGCCGAACATCTCCGCCAGTGGCACATGCGCCCGTATGGTCTGCGTGCCGCCGGGGCCCGGCTCGATGCCTTCTATGCGCCCTCGCCGCGAGTTCAGGTCGCCGATAACGTCGCCCAGGAACTGCTCCGGCGTGACAATCTCCACCGCCATAATGGGCTCCTTGATGGTGGGGCTTGCCTTCTGCATCGCCGCCTTGAACGCCATGGAGCCGGCAATCTTGAACGCCATTTCTGACGAGTCCACCTCGTGGTACGAGCCGTCCACCACGGCGACGCGCACATCCACCACAGGGTATCCGGCAATAACGCCAGTGTCCATCGCCTCGCGCACGCCGCCCTCGATGGCGGGGATGAACTCCTTGGGTATCACGCCGCCCACAATCTTATTCACGAACTCGAAGCCCTGCCCCGGCGGCAGAGGCTCTATCTCCAGAATGCAGTGTCCGTACTGACCGCGCCCACCGGTCTGGCGTACGTAGCGCCCCTCGCCGCGCGCCGGCTGACGGATGGCTTCGCGATACGCCACCTGCGGGCGACCGCAGTTTGCCTCTACCTTAAACTCGCGTACCAGCCGCTCCACGATAATCTCGAGGTGCAGTTCTCCCATGCCCGAGATAATCGTCTGCCCCGTCTCCGGGTCGGTGCTGATACGGAAGGTGGGGTCTTCCACAGCCAGTCGGCTCAAAGCGATGCCCAGTTTATCCTGGTCGGCTTTGGTTTTGGGTTCGATAGCCACCGAAATCACGGGGTCGGGGAACTGCATCGCTTCCAGAATAATGGGCGCCTTCTCGTCGCAAAGGGTATCTCCCGTCGTCGTTTCGTTCAAGCCCACCGCTGCGGCAATCTCTCCGGCGTACACTACCTCTACGTCTTCACGATGGTTCGCGTGCATACGGACGATGCGTCCGATTCGCTCTTTCTTGCCCTTAGAAGCGTTATACACGTAGGAACCTTTGCTGAGAGTGCCGGAGTAGACACGGAAGTAGGTGAGCTTGCCAACAAACGGGTCGGACATAATCTTAAAGGCGAGGGCGGTAAAGGGTTCGTCATCGGAAGGGTAGCGAGCTTCGGGTGCGCCGGTACGGGGATTAGTGCCCTTGACTGCGCCGATGTCTATCGGCGAGGGCAGGTAGTCCACTATCGCATCCAGCAGAGGCTGCACGCCCTTGTTCTTAAAGGAGGAGCCACAGGTGACAGGCACGATTTTGCTCTGCAGTGTGCCCTGACGCAACGCGCGCTTGATCTCCTCCGGAGTAATCGGCTCACCCTCGAGATATTTCTCCATCAGCGTATCATCCACATCGGCGACCGCCTCTATCAGCACCTCGCGCCAGTGCGATGCCATCTCATGCATTTCGGCAGGGACATCTATCTCCTCGTACTCCTTGCCGAGGTCATCTTTGTAGACAATCGCCTTCATGTGCACGAGGTCGACAATACCGCGAAAATCGCTCTCTGCGCCGATAGGAAGCTGGATGGGCACCGCATTGGCGCCAAGACGCTCCTTCATACGCTGAACCACGCGGTAAAAATCCGCCCCCAGGCGGTCCATCTTGTTCACGTAGGCGATACGGGGCACGTGGTAGCGGTTTGCCTGCCGCCACACCGTTTCCGACTGGGGCTGAACGCCACCGACCGCGCAGAAGATGGCTACCACACCATCCAGAACGCGCAGCGACCGTTCCACCTCTACCGTAAAGTCCACGTGACCGGGGGTATCGATAATATTAATACGATGCCCCCGCCAGAAGCAGGTAGTAGCAGCGGAAGTGATGGTGATACCGCGCTCCTGCTCCTGCTCCATCCAGTCCATGGTCGCAGCGCCATCATCCACCTCACCGATGCGATGAATGCGTCCTGTATAGTACAGGATGCGTTCGGTGGTGGTAGTCTTCCCCGCGTCGATGTGCGCGGCGATGCCGATATTTCGTATTTGTTCTAGTGTGTACTCACGTGCCATACTTCGATTACTTTCCTCCTAGACCTGCACCTGCAAACCCGTCATCACCCCAGCAAACATTTTACGCTGTTACCAGCGATAGTGTGCGAACGCCTTGTTGGCTTCCGCCATACGGTGTGTATCTTCGCGTTTCTTTACCGCTGCGCCCTGGTTGTTGGCGGCGTCCATGATTTCTGCCGCCAGTTTTTCTATCATCGTGCGTCCGCCGCGTCTGCGTGCGGAGGTCACCAGCCAGCGGATACCCAGAGAGACACGTCGCTCAGGACGTACTTCCATCGGCACCTGGTAGGTTGCCCCTCCCACGCGCCGCGGGCGCACCTCCAGAATGGGCATCACGTTCTTCAGCGCCTGATGGAAAACTTCCAGCGGGTTGCGTTTGGTACGCTCCCCCACTATCTCCATCGCTTTGTAGAAAATCTTTTCGGCAACGCTCTTCTTTCCGCAGACCATCAGGCGATTGATAAACCGCTGAACCAATACATCATTATACACCGGGTCTGGCGGTATCACACGGCGCGGAGCCGGTCCTTTTCTGGGCATTTGTCTTCCCCCTCCAGCCTACTTCGGTCGCTTCGTGCCGTATTTGGAACGGCTGCTCTTACGGTTTTGCGTACCTGCCGCATCCAGGGTGCCGCGCACCACGTGGTAGCGCACGCCTGGCAGGTCCTTGACGCGCCCGCCACGCACCAGCACCACCGAGTGCTCTTGCAGGTTGTGCCCGATGCCCGGAATGTAGGCGGTCACCTCCACTCCGTTGCTCAGACGCACGCGTGCCACCTTCCGCAAAGCGGAGTTAGGCTTTTTCGGCGACACCGTGCGTACCACAAGGCACACACCGCGCTTCTGCGGACAGCTCCTCAGGGCAGGGCTTTTGCTTTTCTTGCGTATCGGCTGACGCCCTTTGCGTACCAGCTGATTGAATGTCGGCATATCGTACGTTTTCCTCCGTCACCGTCTCTGGGCGAAACACAACCCCTTCGCCACACACGAAGGCGAAGGGGCTGGTCGTTTGACATCCCGCTATGTCATATTCCCCTTGCTGAGGGGAAAGAAACCGAGCGTTCTTGGCGCCCTCTCGCCTCCTTTTGCTCCGTGTTTGGTCTATATGGTTATCGCCCGCATCTCGCGGAAGCGTTTCTCTCTTTCGGTGGGCTTACCCAACCGAAGTATTATACTGGAAAGTGTCCGGAATGTCAACCTTTTTTGCGCTCTGAACGCGCCTTTTTTCCGATATCTGCTACTCCTCGTTGAAGCCCAGCGGCCCGATATCGTCCTCCTCGTGCGGAGGAGCGAGAGGAGGCTCACCCAGGATATCAAAACCGAGGTCCTCTGATACCTCCTCATCCGAGCCCACTTCGTCTTCTTCGTAGATTCCTTCGTCGCCCGGCAGGAGCACCTCACCGGCTTCCACAACCGGCACATCGCTGTGCTCGATAATCTCCGGTAGCGGCGGCTCGATCTCACGGTAGAGTACCGGGTCGTACGCCTCTGCCGGTATCTCCGCACCTTCCGCCAGAGGCTGAGGCTCCAGCTCGCGATACGCTGCGTAGCCCGTACCGGCGGGGATAAGCCGTCCGATAATCACGTTCTCCTTCAGCCCCACCAGGTCGTCCTTCTTGCCGCGTACCGCCGCCTCCGTCAACACGTGCGTGGTGCGCTCGAACGACGCCGCCGACAGGAAGCTTTCGGTGGTCAACGCCGCTTCGGTGATGCTCTGCAGCACCCACTCGGCGGTGGCTTCACGCCCACCCTGCCGACGCACGCGCTCGTTCTCCGCCTCGAAGATGAATTTATCCACGACGCTGCCCGGCAAGAAGCGTGTATCGCCCGGGTCCACCACGCGACGCTTCTTGAGCATCTGGCGCACGATAATCTCGATGTGCTTGTCGTGGATGTCCACACCCTGCTGTTTGTACACCTTCTGTATCTCCTGCACCAGATACTCCTGCACTGCGCGCACGCCCTTCAGCTTCAGCAGCTCGCGCGGCTGCAGTAAGCCTTCGGTGAGGGCATCGCCCGGCTCTACCGTATCGCCCACTTTCACCTTCAACTCGCCGCGTCCGGGCACCGGATATACCTTGACCACCTGCACCTCTTCGATGCCCGCCTCCAGCAGCCGTTCCAGGTGCTCGGGGGTAATCTTCTCGCCTTCGCGCAGGATAACCGCGTCCGGGTTGCCTTCGGGCAGTGACGGGTCTATCACGTCCTTTGCTACCACCTCGTCCAGCAACCCCTCACCCGTTTCGGTCACCGCGACAGGCACGTGCAATATCACCTGACGCATCAGCTGACTGCTCTCGATAGCGGCGACCGTACCTGCGTGCTCCGACATGATGGCGCGCCCCTTCAGCGCCTCCGTCGCCATGAAGAGGTCAATGACGCGCGGCAGGCTACCGGCGGGAGTGATATAGGTGTCCATCAGTTCGCGGAACTGCTTCGCACTGATGGGCAAGCCCTCTTCGGTGCTCTCGCCTTCCTGTTCCGCCTGCACCCTCTTGCGCTCTTCATAGCGTCCTACGTCACGTCGCAGCTCCTCCAGCAACTGCAGGCGGGTGTTGAACGACTGCTTGCCGCCGGTGATGTATGTCGCCGCCACGCCACCGGTGTGGAAGGTGCGCATGGTCAGCTGTGTACCCGGCTCACCGATGGATTGGGCGGCGATGATGCCCACTGCTGTGCCAATCTCCACCAGCTTGCCGGTTGCCATATCGCGCCCGTAGCATTTGGCGCACACACCACGATGGTGTTCACAGGTGAGCGGTGAGCGCACCAGCACGCCGCGTTCGCGCATCAGGCGGAAGTGCTCCAGCGCTTGCTGGTCGGTCGCCTGGTCGGCGATGCTGTCCAGATCGCTCAGTATGGCATCGATACGCTGTGCCGCCTCGTCGGTGATGAGCTCGCCCGCCTGTGCCAGCAGTTCGCCAGTTACCGGGTCGCGGATGTCCTCCAGCGCGGTGCGGGCGCGGATACGCTCCGCCACCGTCTCCACCAGACTGGAGAGGTCCTCCACCGGCTTGATAGTGATGCCGTTGGTGGTGCCGCAGTCGTATGCGCGCACGATCACGTCCTGCGCGGCGTCCACCAGTCGGCGCGTAAGGTATCCGGCGTCCGCGGTTCGCAGCGCGGTGTCGGACATTCCCTTCCGTGCGCCGTGCGTGGACACGAAGTACTCCAGCACCGACAGGCCTTCGTGGAAGTTGGACTTGATCGGCAGTTCCTCCATCAGGTTGCCGCGCGAGTCGGCGAACAGACCGCGCATCCCCGCCAGCTGCGAGAGCTGCTTGGTAGAACCGCGTGCGCCCGATGCAGTGATGATGTACAGCGGGTTGAAGCGGTCGATGGACTGAACAATTGCCTCGCCGATGTCCTCGCTGGCTTTCTGCCACGCCTGAATCACGCGCTGTTTGCGCTCGCCCAGCGTGAGCTGACCACGACGATACTGCTGGTTGAGCCTATCTACCGCGCGCATCGTGTCCGCCAGTATCCTGTCGCGGTCCTCGGGGCTTTCCATG
This sequence comes from bacterium HR16, assembly GCA_002898895.1. GTDB lineage: Bacteria > Armatimonadota > HRBIN16 > HRBIN16 > HRBIN16 > HRBIN16. The sequence continues at coordinate 5,754 of BEHS01000036.1, forward strand.
TCGGTGATGGCGATTGTGGTACCCGAGGTAGTGGCGTAGCGGAAGCCCAAATCCTTCAGGTCGTCCAGCAGTTTCACCGTGCGCTCCTGCCCGTGCATACGGAAGCAGGTGAGGATCAGGCTTGCCAGCGCCTTCTTGTCCATCACCATGTTCAGGTACTCATCGGTGTAGGCGATACCTTCGGGCAGGATTTCATGGAAGATAAGCCGACCGACGGTGGTGGTTACCACCTCGCGCTTACCACTGCGCTCCAACCGTACCAGTATCGGGTCATGCAGGCTGATGATCTTATGCTCCAGCGCAAGGCGTGCCTCTTCGATATCGCGGAAGGGCAGCCAGCGCGTCTCACCGTTCACCCGCAGCTGTTCAATTCCACGAGGTTCCTGCTCTTTGGCGATGGTCAGGTAGTACGCCCCCAGAACGATGTCCTGCGTGGGCGCAACGATGGCACGCCCGTCCGCCGGCGAGAACAGGTTCTGGGTAGAGAGCATCAGCACGCGCGCCTCCGCCTGCGCCAGCGGGCTTAACGGTACGTGTACCGCCATCTGGTCGCCGTCGAAGTCCGCGTTGTAGGCAGGGCATACCAGCGGGTGAATCTGTATCGCCTTGCCGTCCACCAGCACCGGCTCGAACGCCTGAATGCCCAGACGGTGCAGGGTCGGAGCGCGGTTCAACAACACCGGATGCTCGTGGATGACCGCATCCAGCGCGTCCCACACTTCGTCCCTCATGCGCTCGATGAGACGCTTGGCGGTCTTGATGTTCTGAGCGGCTTCGCTGTCCACCAGCTGCTTCATCACGAAGGGCTTGAACAGCTCCAGTGCCATCTCCTTCGGCAAACCGCACTGGTGCAGCTTCAGGTTCGGTCCCACCACGATAACCGAGCGCCCGGAATAGTCCACGCGCTTGCCAAGCAGGTTCTTGCGGAAGCGACCCTCTTTGCCCTTGAGCATATCGGAGAGCGATTTGAGAGCACGTCCGTTCGTGCCCATCACCGGGCGTGCGCGTCTTCCGTTATCGATCAGCGCGTCCACCGCCTCCTGAAGCAACCGCTTCTCGTGGTTGATGATGCTTTCCGGCGCACGGATTTCGATAATCTTCTTCAGGCGGTTATTGCGGTTGATGATACGCCGGTACAGGTCGTTCAGGTCGGAGGTGGCGAAACGCCCGCCGTCCAGCTGCACCATCGGGCGCAGTTCGGGCGGTAGCACAGGGATGCACTCCAGAATCATCCACTCAGGGCGGTTCTTGGAGTTGATGAACGCTTCCACGATCTCCAGCCGTTTGATGGCGCGGATGCGTGCCTGCCCCTGCGTGTTCTGAATCTCCTGGCGCAGTTCGCGTGCCAGCGCTTCGAGGTCAATCTCCTTCAACAGGTCGCGGATGGCTGCGCCACCCATTCCCGCTTTCACCAGTCCGGTGTAGTCCTTGCCGGTGTGGCGAGAGACCTGATACAGCAATCGCTCGATAGCGCGCCACTCCTCGTCGTTAATCAGCATCCGCTTCTCAATGCGCTCCAGACAGGCGTTGCTGTTGGGACGGGATAGCGCTTCGTTCAGCTCGGTGATGCGCGCTTCCGCCTCCTCATACTCCTGCTGGATGCGCCGTTCCAGATAGGCGCGCTTCTCGGCTATAGTGGCTTCATCCCAGGGGTTCGAACTGTCCGGACCGTGCTCGGGCAGTTGCTTGTTGAACTCGCGGCGCATCCGTGCTACTTCCTCTTCCGCCTCCTTGCGGATGCGCTCCTCTATTTCACGCAGGGCGTCGCGGATGGTATCCAGTTCCTGATTGATAGTCGCCCGGTCTACGTGCGTCACGATATACGAGGCGAAGTAGATGACCTTCTCCAGCAGGCGCGAGGACATGTCCAGAATCAGCGCCAGCGGAGAGGGCATCGCCTTCAGGTACCAGATATGGCACACAGGCGACGCCAGCTCGATGTGCCCCATGCGGCTACGGCGCACCCGCGCACGAGTTACCTCTACGCCACAGCGGTCGCAGATAGTGCCTTTGTACTTCATCTTGCGATAGCGACCGCAGTGACACTCCCAGTCCTTCACCGGGCCGAAGATGCGCTCGCAAAACAGACCGTCCCGCTCCGGCTTGAAGGTGCGGTAGTTAATGGTCTCCGGCTTTTTCACCTCGCCATGCGACCATGCGCGGATGTCGTCCGGCGAAGCGATGCTGATACGGATTTTGCTAAATGTGCTGGAATCGATCATCGCGAGTTGCCACCTCCTGCGGATGCTTCAGGATGATGCGAACGACGCTGGCGTGAACCGTCCTCCTCTTCATCATCCTTCAGACTTAGTTCCTCGTTTTTGTCGTTGTATACCGTCACCTTCAGCCCAAGGCTTTGCAGCTCCTTCACCAGTATCTTGAACGACTCGGGCACGCCGGGCTCCATCATCGGCTCATTCTTGACGATGGCTTCGTATATCCTCACGCGCCCGATAACGTCGTCCGACTTGATGGTAAGCATTTCCTGCAGGGTGTAAGCGGCGCCATAAGCCTCCAGCGCCCACACCTCCATCTCGCCGAACCGCTGCCCACCGAATTGCGCCTTGCCACCCAGTGGCTGCTGGGTAACCAGCGAGTAGGGTCCGGTGGAACGGGCATGAATCTTGTCGTCCACCAGGTGAGCCAGCTTCATCATATAGATGTAACCTACCGTCAGCGGATTATCGAACGGCTCACCCGTCAACCCGTCGCGCACCCAGCATTTGCCCGTGCGCTCGTCGATACCGCACCGCTGCCACGTGTTGGCACGGATGCGCTCGATAACGTGTTCCACCATCTCCGGCGGAGCGGGTTGCAGCAGGGGAGCGGGCAGTTTGGACTCGTCCTCCACCTCGCCCTTGTTCCTCTGCAGTTCCAGCACTTCGCTCTCGTTCATGAGCAGAGGCGAGATAACAGGCGGCGCGTTCACCTTGCTGGCGATGGCCTCCAGTTTGTACATGGGCATCTGGCGCAGCTTCGCCCGGATCTCGTCCAGCATCTCCTCGGCGGTCTGCTCATCGCGGAACTGCATATTCAGTCCCAGGTCCACGTTGACATAGTTCTGGAGTACCACCCGGCGCACATGCTTCGCCATGCGCTCCAGCTCTCTCAGGATATCCTCCTCCCGCGTGCCCGAGAAGGCTGGCTCCTCGTAAGCTGTGCCGAAGTAGTGCCCTGCCCAGCCGAGATGCGTCTCCTTAATCTGCCCGATGTTCATACGCGACGGCACGCCCAGCGGGTTCAACACGATGTCTACCGGTGTGCCATCGGGCAGGAAAGGCATATCCTCGTCGGGCAATATCTTGGAGATGACGCCCTTGTTTCCGTGGCGCCCTGCCATCTTGTCGCCTTCCATCACCTTGCGCTTCTGCGCCACATACACGCGAACCAGCATGTTCACGCCCGGCGGAAGGTCATCGGCAGGGATGCGCTCCAGGTCGCCACGGCAGCGTTCACACTCCGGTTTGTCCTCCGGTCGCTTGCTGAAGTAGTGGATGTGTCCACACTCCTTGCACTTGTAGCGGAAGCGCGAGAAGACCTTGACATCGATAACCTTGCCCTTCTCGCCATGTGGCAAGCGCAGGGATACATCGCGCGTCTCTTCCGCTTTCTTGCCGAAAATGGCGATAATCAATCGCTCCTCTGCGCTCAGCTCGCTCTGCCCTTTCGGTTGCACCTTCCCCACAAGGATGTCTTCAGGCTGTACCTGCGCACCGATGCGGATGATACCGTGCTCGTCCAGGTCCTTCAGTGCATCCTCACCCACGTTGGGGATGTCGCGCGTGATCTCTTCGGGTCCCAGCTTCGTGTCACGCGCTTCTACCTCGTATCGCTCAATATGGATGGAGCTGTATACATCGTCGCGCACGAGCCGCTGCGACACGAGGATAGCGTCCTCATAGTTGTAACCGCCCCACGGCACAAAGCATACCAGCACGTTCTTGCCCAGCGCCAGCTCGCCGTGGTCGGAGCACGGACCGTCCGCGATGACCTGTCCTGCACGCACCCGGTCGCCCCGGTTCACGATGGGCTTCTGGGTAATGCAGGTGGACTGGTTGGATTGCATGGTATTGACCAGCGGGTAGATGTCCAGGTCGCCGTCCTCGGTGCGCACCACAATCTCTTCCGCGGTCACTTTGGTCACCACGCCGTTGCGCCGCGCCATTACCAGCGCGCCGGAGTCCATCGCAGCCCGTCGCTCCAGTCCGGTCTTCACGATAGGCGCGGACGAGCGCAGTAGAGGCACCGCTTGCTTCTGCATGTTCGCCCCCATCAAGGCGCGCGCGGCATCGTCGCTTTCCAGGAACGGGATCAGCGCGGTGGCGATGGAAACCAGCTGCACCGGCGACACGTCCATCAGGTCTACTTCCTCGCGGCGCACAATCGGGTAGCGGTTTGCCTCGTTTGCCTGGTGACGCACCTGCACGAACTGATCGGCGATAGTGCCGTCCTCCAGCAGGCGCGTGTCGCCCGGGGCAATGCGATACTGCTCCTCTTCCTCCGCCGACAGGTAGACGATTTCATCGGTGGCTTTGCCGTCGACCACCTTACGATAGGGCGTTTCGATGAAACCGAACTCGTTGACGCGGGCGTAAATCGCCAGCTGGCTGATCAAGCCGATGTTCGGACCTTCCGGCGTCTCGATGGGGCAGATGCGCCCATAATGGCTATCGTGCACGTCGCGCACTTCCAGCGTAGCGGACTGCCGCGTCAAGCCACCGGGACCCAGCGCGCTCAGGCGTCGTTTGTGTGTGAGCTCGCTGAGCGGGTTGGTCTGGTCCATGAATTGCGACAGCTGGCTGGAACCGAAGAAGGATTTGATTGCCGCGGCGACAGGTTTAATCGCCAGTATCACCTGCGGCATAATCTGGTCCGCATCCATGCTGGTCATGCGCTCTTTGGCGACTTTCTCCATGCGCAGGAAGCCGTTGCGCAGCTGGCTCTGCAACAGTTCACCGACCGCACGCACGCGCTTGTTCTTCAGGTGGTCGATTTCGTCCACTTCACCCTCGCCGCGCTCCAGCTTCAGCAGGTACTCTATAATCGCCACGAAGTCTTCCTTCGTCACGGTGCGTACATCCAGCGGGAGATTCAGCCCCAGCTTCTTGTTCAGTTTATACCGACCCACGCGCGCCAGGTCGTAGCGACGGTTGTCGTAAAGCTGGGAAGCGATTAGCGCACGCGCGCCTTCCTCCGTTGCCGGGTCACCCGGGCGCATCTTGCGGTAGATGTCCATCAGCGCCTCGCGCTTGTCGTGGGTGGGGTCATGCTCCAGCGTCGCCACAATCACCGAGGGCACGTCCAGCACTTCTATCTCCGGCAGCCCCATGTTTTCGATACGACGCGCCACCTCGTGGTCTATTCGATGGAACGCCTTAATCAGCGTTTTGCGCCCGCTCATAATGTCGGTGGTGGTCCACTTGCCCTCCAGCTGTTCGGCGGTGGGCTTTTCGAGGCGCACGCGCGTGCCGAACAGGCGCAGGATGTCTTCGGTGGTATCGGTGGGCGAAGAAACCGCCACCTCCATCTCCAGCACGCTCTCCGGTAAATCCGGGCTCTGCAGGAACTCTTCGGTAATGCGGTCACCGACGTTCAGCAATACCTCTCCCGTTTCGGGGTTCACCAGAGGCTTCGGCGAAACTTTCGGTGCTTTCCGATAGTAGCCCTGAACCTGCGCCAGCTGTTCCGGCGTGTTGCGCACTTCACCCGTCTCGGTGTCCACACCTTCCTCGACGATACCCTCGTACCGGCGGTGAAGGGCGTCCTTCACCTTCATGTAGCGCGGGATGCACGCTTCGGGGAAGTTCTCCAGCGCGCGCAGGAAGGTGGTTATCGGCAGGGCACGTCCCTGCCCAATGCGCATGGTGACCACATCGTTTGCGCCGGTGTCAATTTCGATCCAGGGACCCTCATTGGGGATTACTTTCGCCCCGAAGATGTTTTTGTTGCTCAGGTAGGTCTCGAGCCACAGACCGGTCGGCGTACCCTTGCGGAAAATCTTATCGAAAACGTTCTCGAAGTAGACGCCAGGCGAGCGCAGAATCTGGCTGACCACCACACGCTCGCGCCCGTTGATAATGAAGGTGCCCTTGTCGGTCATTAACGGCAGGTCGCCCAGATAGACTTCGGACTCCTGCATCTCACTGGGCACGCCGCCCTCCATGCGTCCGTATCGCACGTGCACCCGGATGGGTGCTTCGAAGGTCATATCACGGTCGCGGCACTCCTCCAGACTGTACTTTGGCTCGCCCAGTGTGAAGTCGAGCAACTCCACAAACTGCTGACCCGTAAAATCGTATATCGGCGAGAAGTTCTGAAACAGCTCAAGTAGCCCCTCTTCCAAGAACCACTTGTATGACTCCAGCTGTACCGAAACGAGGTTGGGGAGTTCGACTGGTTTAGAGGTACGCGCTGCCGAGTGTTGGATAGTCTTCATTCGGGTGCCCTCCTACGCTTACACACGAATTATTAGTATGGCACAATCCTGCGCATTTGTCAACCCTTTTGGGGCGATTCCACAAAGATTTTTGTGTAAATCTCACATATCCAGAGCTGATACCGTCTGCAGCGGAATGATACCCCACGCTTCGAGCATGGCGCAAACACGAGAAACCGGTAACCCCACCACATTGAAATAACACCCTTCGATGCGCTTGATCAACGTGGAGCCGTAACCCTGCGCTCCGTATGCACCCGCTTTATCCATCGGCTCGCCGGTAGCGATGTAGCGACGCAGGTGCTCATCGTCCACCTTGCGGAACCATACTCGCGTACACACCGCATCATCCTGTTCCCGTACAACCGTGCCGCCCACCACCTCCAGCAGTGCCACGCCGGTAAACACCTGGTGTTCGCGCCCGTTCAAGCGACGCAGCATCTCCATCGCCTCTTCGGCATCGCGGGGCTTGCCCAGCACTTCTCCACCGCATACCACGATGGTATCTGCACCAATCACCACGGCGTTTTGCTCACTCCGTGCAACTGCCAGCGCTTTCTCGCGAGCCAAATTGACAGCAATCTCCCGAGGGGAACGTCCATCAGGAGGCGTCTCATCGATATCTGCAGGTATAACCCGAAACGGTATGCCCAGCAATGCCATCAGCTCCCGCCTGCGCGGCGAGGCGGAAGCCAGAACCAGCGGCCGTGTGGATGCGGATGGCTTCTCCATCAGGGTATTGGTTGCAACGTATCTCCTTCTTAAATATTGTACCCCATTTTTTCTCGCGAGGAGAGAAGCGGAGGAGACATGCCTGCTGGAGGGCGAGGCTCCTGCCGAGCCGTACGAAATACCCCCACCTGACCTCCCCGCTCGCGGGGCGGGCCGGGGTGGGGGCTAAACCGGCTCACCAGGAGGTTCGCCCTCCTGACCGGGTGGTCACGACGGAGCGTGACCACCCGGAAGATAGATGTTCAACACACTATTATGGGTATACCACCCCGCCGATTTGCGGGTCCCACATGTCCACGCTACCGCCGCCCGGACCGACCTTCAGCACATTCACCAGAACGTCCCAGTAGGTGGGATTATAGGTTTGCAGCCAGGCGTTCTGGTTGCGATAGTCGTTCGTCCATGTGACCTCGGGTCGGAACCACTTCACATGCCCGTCACAGAAGATGAAGTTACTGCCGTTGCTGTGGTAGATGGTTGGGTTATTTACCGGTATCGGCGGATGGGCACTGGTAGCGCCCAGGCTGAAATAGATGCTGCCGTTGCGCGCAACAGAGCCGTTGGTACGCTGTGCCCCCTCGTATACCAGAATGGCCTGAGCGGGTTGTGCAATGGTTGCGTCCGATGCGCCATCGAAGTACCCCGCGCTGGTGGTGCTGCAGCCGGTGCGGGTGTATTGCTGTCCCGGATGCGCCGCGCGTATGTAGTCGTTCATCACGTAGTTCTGTCCCGGAGAGTAAACTTTGTTCGCACCCGGGATAGCGTGAGGGCACGACCACAGGTTAGAAGAGGGATTGTTACTGCGCATCTTCACGTACGGAAAGATGCCGCCTACGTCCTGTCCCAGGCCCGTCCCCGCGGATTGCACCCAGCCGTTAGCGGGATACTCACACCGCCCTGTCTCGGGGTTAATCAGTCGCTGTCCACCGGGGGTTGGGAACTTTCCGTCATAGTCGCTGGCATACATCAGGAAAGCCAGCCCAATCTGTTTCAAGTTGCTGGTACAGGTGGCTTGCCGAGCTTTTGCCCGCGCTTGAGAGAAAACGGGGAAGAGTATCGCTGCCAGTATCGCGATAATCGCGATGACTACGAGCAGCTCGATGAGCGTAAATGCCTTGCGTTTCAAACCTGACATTCCTCCTTGTGTATAAAGTGTATTACAACACCACGTCGCCACGCTCTTCCGTGCGTATCCTGACCGCATCTTCTACCGGAAGAACGAAAATCTTGCCGTCACCCGGCTCACCGGTACGTGCATATTGCAGCACAGTCTGCACAATCGGTTCCACATCTTCGTCACGAACAATCATTTCAATCTTGACCTTCGGGGGCAAATAGATAGTGTATCCGGCGCCGCGATAGTGCTCACGGGACTCCTCGTTGCTGCCGCGCCCGCGCACGTCGGTAACGGTCATCCCGACCACACCCAGATCGCTCAGCGCCAGCTTGACCTCATCCAGTTTGAACGGGCGAATGATACATTCGATGCGCTTCACACCATGTATATTCTACCCCACCGGATAGATTCCTTGCCTTAATACTTCTTAACAATCGAGGCGCAAAAATAAATGCGGAGGTAGTTATTACAACCACCTCCGCACGGAGAAACGAACTGCCCGTCTATATCAGCGGTTGGCATGTATCATGATGTTACCGCCGCTCAGATACCCCCAATCAGCGAAAACCAGCATTCCATCGGCATTATACACCCACAGCGCGAAGTAATCGCTGCGACCGGGTTCTCCTGAATCCAGCACCATCGCGTAGAAGCGATAGATGCCTTCACCGTTTATCGTTGCCCAACCGCTGAAGTATCCCTCGCTCAGGTTTGGTGCGTACACCCAGTCGATGGCGTAAGACTTCACGTTGAAGCCCAGACCGTGACGTTGATACTCCAGACTACCCTTGAGGCTACCGTTTCTCTGCACCTGCGCCACAAAGCCGAAGGTGCGTTTGTTACCGTCTATCTCCAGCCAGCCGCCACCGGTGATGAAACCCTGTGACTCGGGCTGATAGGCGGAAACCAGTAACACCTGCCCGCGATCTATTTCGCCGCCGTACTCATCGTAGCTGACCGCCCACACGGTGAAGGTGTCCGCAAAGGGGGGTGACCATACCATCGACACGCTGCCATCGATTACCGGCATCGGCGAGCTGGCGAACACCTCATTCCCGCGCGAGTCGTACACTATGAACTGAACGCTCGAAGCCCCGTTGGCGACCGACGCCACTATCGTCTGCTCGGAACCCACCGCTACAGGCTCTGAGGAGCCGGTTTCTCCTCCACCGATAACACCGACTGCAACACCGGCGGCAAGGGTGCAGGGCACGATCGCTGCGGTCATCAGTAAAACCAGCAGATAACGTATTGTTCTCATTTTGTTATCCACCTCCTCCATTGTTATTATTCCCTGTACACCGTCTCGCCATACCGTAAGAGGTGCGGGGAAATATGGGGAAGGACACCCGTTCTGTAGCGTAGTAACCTCTAAACATGATTTTACGCCGCGGTGAGGAGATGAAGATGAGGATAGTGAAGAGCTTTCTCGTGCTATGTGCGTTACTGATAGGGTGTGCTGTATCCACAGGCTTTGCCGGTGACGATAGCGCGCCGCTGAGTGACCCCACTCGTCCGGTCACCCGCATCACACGCACCAGCTTCACCCTCCAGTACTTCACCCAGCAACCGTGCGAGACGATGGTGCAGGTGCGTGAAGGCGATATTCCCATGATTGCCTGGCGTCCCGAAGGCAAAAAGACCGACTTCTGGACACAGCCCGGTGTGCGTGTGGTGCGCGTCGCGGGACGCAGGCAATGGCACACTGTTACCGTGGACGGTCTCAAGCCGGGCAAGCGGTATTTCTATCGCATCTACGACCCTAGCACAACTCCCACCCCCGAAGAAAGGCGCTGGGGGGCAGAACCGCCCTGGCGGCGTGAATACGCTGTTTCCACGCAGGCGCCGAAAGGCTACAAAACGATTATTCACGTGCCGGTGAAGGTGCTCCTCATGCCCAATGTGGTTAACGTCGCCTCCGCACACGATGCCGGCGGTGCGATCGCCCCGCGCCCGCAAAAGCTCACCCCGCAGGAGCTGGAGATTATCCGCAGGGAGTACGAAACCGCATCACGCTTCTTCTGGGTCAACAGTGGAATGCGCTTCTGGGTGGATTTCCAGATTTTTATTGACGACCGCTGGCAGCGTTGGGGACCCGAACCCGACAACGTGGACTCTTTTTATAAAGGATGGCCCGTCTGCCGCAGCTACCCGGGTGAGGACTTCCGGGGTCCGGGCGGCGGCGAGTTCACTATTCTGGATACGAAGGACATTCAGCGTACCAACACACAACCTGTTTACGAAGAGCGACCCTATCCCGGACAGATTGAGCAGGCGTTTCCCCGCCGATGGAACCCGCGCACAGGCAAGTGGGAGTTCTATGGCTCCGGCGGAGGAACCTTTGGCGTAGACGGCTTGCCCGATGGAATACCCGCTCGCTCGCAGTTCCTGGGAGGTGGCGACACCGCATGGCTTGTTACGCACGAATTCCATCATCAGATGGAATCCTTCGGTGCGTTCTCTCTGGCGAACCGCGAGGACGACCGCATCGTGTTCAATCATCCCGAGCCGCGTTACCGTCGCACCAATCCTGACGGGACCGTTTCCGAGAACACATGGAACGGTGCAGGCAGGCACGGCGAGCACTGGCAGTGTATGGCGTACTGGGACCGTACTCTCACCGACGCGCAGTGGTTGCGCATGTACGTCGGCTATACGCTCACCGTACGCGACGCCGATGAGGACGGCGTGCCAGACGATGACCCTCGCCTACCGCTGGACGAAAAGCGTTTCGGCAGCAACCCACGCAAACGCTCCACCGACGGCAGAATCACCGACCTGCGCAAGGTCATGCTGAGTACCTGGGCGTACTCGCATCTGCAGTTCAGCCTCAACAAACCGCCCGCCCAGTACATCAAGCCGAATCCCACCAGCGTGGACAGCGACGGAGATGGTCTCACGGACGATAGTGACCCCTATCCGCTGTACCCCTGGCAACCGTTCATCTATGCCTATCGCGCTACGGTGGACGGCGATGACAGCGAATGGAAAGAGGTTCCCCCTGCAGGAGAGATGAACAAAGGCGGATTACACTTTACCTTCAAGCAGGCGCATGACGAGAACACCTACTACGCCCTGTTCACCGTAAAGGGCAACTGGAAGCGCATCTACGCGGTGTTCGACGGCGAAGGCAAAGGCGTCTTCTCGCGCGAGGGTATTCAGACCATCGAGGTATTGAACGGAGATACTCTTACTGTGCGCTCTCCCTGGGCGCCTGCGCCCGGTTTGAAGTGGAAATCCTCACGCAAGGCGGACGGAACCACCGTCTTCGAGTTCAGCCTGCCCAACCGCGGTGAAGGTATCTGGTTCTGGACGCGAGGTGGACGCGAAATCGGCGCATCGATCGACGTTATCGCTGCAGACGACAAGGCGTATTCTCTGTACGAACCGTACCACCTGTTCTATGCGGTGATGCTGGAGCCGAACGGACGCTTCCCCCTGCCTGCTAACGCCCCTGCGGAGCTGAGTCGCGAATCGGCAACGCGCGTGCTTATGCCGAACGACCCCGCGCTGAAGTTCACCGGCAGCGGCTGGAAGCTGGAGGGTGGCGTACTGCGCCACTCCGGGCACGAGGAATCGGTGGTGTATATCGACGGGCTGAACGCGCTGGAGTTCGACCTGTGGGCACAGATCGAGGCGAAGCAGGACGGCATCCTGGGCGCGTTCCTGCCGGGCACACCGCACATGAACGCAGGGGTGGACTACATCGCCTTTGTAGGCGGATACGGCAACACCATCACCCGGTTCCGCCTCTTTGGGCGCGAGGAAGGCGATGGCGAGGTGATGATGACACCGGGCAAGCACAGCCTGCAGCTCTCGCGACGAGGCGGTGAAGTGTGGCTGCTGGTGGACGGCAAGCCGATTCTCTACGCCGCCGATCCCAACCCCAAACAGCCGGTCAATCGCCTTGCCGTTATCGGTGGCTACGGCGGCGACCAGGTGTTGTATGAGATACGGATACGGGTGCCGTAATCGGCCTACCCTTGCGCCCAGATGTAGCCGCAGGCTTATGAACTTTGAACAAATAAATAGAGTTATGTTGCGCTACCGGTCTGGCAAGGTTCCTTCTTGGGGAGGGCGAGGCTCCTGCCGAGCCGTTCGGTTTATGGTCGTGACGGAGCACGACCCTCCAATGCCAGCATGTGGAGGGCGAGGCTCCTGCCGAGCCGACTCCGCCAGATTGAGGAGTCTTTACGGCTGAAGCCGCTCCTTTTCAGACGAAGCCAGCCTGCGCTGGCTGTGTAACCCTGCGAAGGCAGGGTTTGGTTTGAGAAGGTGCGGCTTTAGCCGCAAACCCATGCCCAGCATCCTCTTTCCCGCACAGGGGGAGGGCAGGCGGTGCACATCGGATAGATGCAACTATTTTTTCAAAGTTCATCAGCCTGCGCTGATTGGAGGGACGTGCTCCATCGCGTCCTTATAGGTCTGCACGTAGCTGGCGTACCACAGGGTAAAGTCGTGCTCCTTCGCCAGAGCGATTTCGGGGGAGGATGAATTGCCCCTTTCGCTCGCGTCTGGCATCGATGTATTCTTTGATGTAAGGGAGAAGATTCGGAGCGTTCTGCACCTCATCCAAAATAACTGGCGGCGCGTAGAGCTGCAGGAAGCCTCTCGGGTCTGCGCTGGCAGCAGAGAGTATATCCGGCGTCTCTAACGAGACGTACCGGTATCGGTCACCAAACAGGTGCTGCAGCAGGGTGGTTTTCCCTGTCTGGCGCGCCCCTGTCAGCACCACCGCGGGGAACTCGCGTGCAGCTCGCTCCAGAACAGGCTCCAGACTTCGCGAGATATAGGGCATGGTCGTCCCCTTTCCTGCAATCTTGCACTATCATTGCAAAATTGCAGGCATTTGTCAAGTTCGACCGGGTGCTGGGCACAGGTCCGGGTTAAGGCTGTTCAGCTCCTCTGGCGCTACCTGCGCAGGACGGGTGGGAAGTCCAAGCCACGATGTGCCGACATCATCGCTCTGAGACCGCAGTAGCAATCAGAACAGCCTTCGCTTCCCTCGCTTCTCTCCAGCGCTCTACCCACTCATAGAGCGTTGGTAGCACGATGAGCGTGAGCACGGTGCTGGTAATCAATCCTCCTATAACCACGGTGGCCAGTGGGCGTTGTACTTCGGCGCCCATGCCTTGCGAGACCGCCATCGGCAAGAAGCCGAAGCTTGCTACACTTGCGGTCATCAGCACAGGACGCATCCGTGTGCGCGCCCCCTCAACAACAGCGTCCAGGCGTGGCATACCCTCTTTTCTGTTGCGGTTGATCGCGTCAATCATTACCAGCCCGTTTAGCACTGCAATGCCACCAAGCGCGATGAAGCCAACGCCTGCCGACATGGAAAAAGGCATTCCCCTCACCCACAGCGCCAAAATGCCGCCTGTGAGCGCGAACGGTATAGCGGTAAATACCATCAGCGGGTGCCTGATGTTGCCCAATGCCAGCACCAGAAGCAGAAAGATGACCGCGAAGGTCGCCGGCACCACGATGCTGAGCCTCGCTCGCCCTGTCACCAGGTGCTCGTACCCTCCACCATATTCTATCCAGTAGCCGACAGGTAATCTGATGTTTTGCAGACGCTTCTGTACCTCTTCTGTCATCGAACCCAGGTCGCGCCCACGCGCGTTTGCCAGCACCACCACCCGCCTTTGCCCGTTCTCGCGCGTGATACGCACAGGTCCCTCCACAACGCTCACGTCTGCAATCTGACTGAGAGGAACACGACCGTTCGACGGGGTAGGGATAAGCAGTCGCCGAATATCCTCCGGCGTTTGTCGGTACACTTCTTGCAACCGCACAGCGACATCCACCCGCTGCGCCCCCGAAACAATCGCTGTGGCTGTTTTGCCTGCCAGTGCGGTTTCGACCGTGTCCATCACGTCCTGTACGCGGATCCCGTAGCGTGCCAGTTGCTCTCGGCGCATTCTTATTTGCAGCTGAGGTAGCCCTTCTGTTGTCTCCATTGCCACATCTGCCGCGCCGGCCACCTTGCGCATCTCAGATTCCACCCGACGACCGATGCGCTCTAGCTCGTTCATATCCTGACCAAAAATCTTTACTGCCAGATCCGCCCGCACACCGACGCCTTCCAGCATCTCGTCCATCCGCATTTTGATAGGCTGGGTGAACGTAGTGGATAGCCCGGGCATCTTGGCAACCTCTTGAGCTATTTCTGCCACCAGCTCGGGCTTCGTATGTGCTCGTCTCCATCTTGTGCGCGGTTGCAACTCTATCATCGTATCTGCCTGGTTGGCGAGCATGGGGTCGGTTGCAGCTTCAGGGCGTCCAATGCGGGTGAAAACGTTTTTAATCTCGTTGGGGAACTGCGCTGTCAAATGCCGTTCCAGCCGACCTGCCAGCCTCACCATTTCCTCCAGAGAGACATCTGGCGGGTAGGTGCCTGTTATTGCGATGCTACCTTCATCCAGTTCGGGCACAAATACACTGCCGAGTTGTTGGAATAGAGTGAAACAAACAGTGACAAACAGTATTGCCACTCCCAGCGTAAACGCCCGACGATTGATATGCCAGTGCAGGGCGCGCACGTAAAGAAGTGTTAGGCGCTCAAGCACCCGGTTATGTCGCTCTATCTGCGGCTTCAGAAACTGCGCACACAGGGCAGGGACAACTGTCAGCGCAAGTAGCATAGCCCCTGCCAGCGCAAAGATAACCGTGAGCGCCATTGGTCGGAACATCTTACCCTCTATCCCCGATAGCGCGAGAATGGGCAGGTACGCCGCCATGATGATAAACAGCCCAAACAGCGCGGGACGGAGCACCTCCACTGTGCCCTCGTGAATCAGGTTTTCTACCTCTTCGGAGGTCAATTTGTCGGATGCCTGGCGTGCGCGCGACAACCGTCGCACAGTATTCTCCACAATAACGACCGCCCCATCCACGATCAACCCGAAGTCGATAGCGCCCAGACTCATCAGATTGGCAGATACACCAAAGGCGCGCATGCCCAGTACAGCAACCATCATCGCCAGGGGAATCATACTGCTAACGATAAGTCCTGCCTGCATCTGGAGCAAAAAGAGGAACAACAGCACGACCACCAGCAGTGCACCCTCCGTAAGATTGCGCAGCACCGTTCTCAGCGTACCGTTGACCAGCTCCGAGCGATCCAGATGTACTACCAATTTGGTTCCGGCGGGTAACGACTTCTCGATGCTCAGCAGTTTATCTTTGACGCGCTGCACCACCACGCGCCCATTCTCACCGATAAGCATAAGGCTTAACAGATACACTTGCTCTCCTTCGCCCCGCTGGGTAAATGCCCCGTAGCGTACCGCCGGTGCTTCGCTGACGATGGCGACTTGCGCTATAGTGACAGGCGTACCGTTGTGGGTTGTTATTACCACCCGTCTCAGGTCGTCTAAGCTGGTCAGCTGCCCCACGCCACGAACGACTGCTTGCTGCCCACCGCGTGTAATATATGCGCCTCCAGCATTCTGGTTGTTCGCCTCCAGCGCTTCCAGCACATCGCGCAGTGTTATCCCGTACGACTGCAGTTTGCGTGGATCTACCTGGATCTGAAACTGGCGTGTTTCGCCTCCCCAGCGCGTTACCTCTGCCAATCCGGGCACCGTCAGCAGCTGGGGTCGCACCACCCAGTCCGCCAGTGTTGACCGTTCCATAAGGCTTAAGGTGGGATTTCTTATCTCGATGTGCGCCAGCTCACCCAGTCCGGTACTGACCGGACCGAGTTCTGCTCGCATGCCGGGTGGCAAACGGTCCTGTATCTCCCCCAGTCGCTCGTTGACGAGCTGCCTTGCAAAATAGATGTCCACCGAATCGTCAAATATTGCCGTCACTTGCGACAGCCCGAACAACGAGACCGAGCGTGTCTCGCGCAAGTAAGGTATTCCAGCAAGACCTACCTCGACAGGAAAAGTGATTTGTCGCTCCACCTCCTGTGCGCCGAGCCCCGGTGCCTGTACGTTAATCACTACCTGCTTGTTAGTAATGTCTGGCACTGCGTCAATAGGCAATTGTGTGGCCTGGTATATCGCCATGCCTGCCGCAAACAGAGCTAGCACAAGCACGATAGTGCGATTTTTAATAGAGAAGCAGACGATAGATTCCAGCATCACTCCTCACCCCCACCGGTTAGCATACCTTTCAGCAAGGAGGCGTTGTGCACCACGATGCGCTCACCGGGGCGCAGTCCGTCACGAATCACCGACATGTTGTCCTCCTGTTCGGCAATCTGTACCTGACGCAGGCGGAACTCGCCCGGCGTTTCAGTTGCGACGAACACGTAGGTACCGTCCTCAATCTTCTGCACCGCCTCCGATGGCACGAGCAGTAACTCCTCTTTGCTTACCCTCACGGTTACCACGCCTTCGATGAATTGCCCCGGTTTCAAGGTTCCGCTGTCGTTGGATATTCGAGCGCGAGCCTTCACCACCCGCATGTTGGGGTCCGCTTCCGGCATTATCGTGTCTATCACAGCTTCATAGGTCATGTCGGGCAGCGCATCTGTTTTGAAACGCACCCGCTGCCCTACCCGCACCAGAGGCAGGTACTGGGGGTACAGGTCAAACACCGCCCACACCTTACTGGTGTTCACGATGCGAAGGAAAGGCTTGTCCGGGGTTACCGTCTCACCGACCGCCGCTCGCACCTCGACAACCTTCCCATCGAACGGGGCAACTACTTGCAGCAAGCTTCCCTCTCCCGGTCTACTACCAAGCAGGTGCAGTTCTGCTTCCGCAGCATTCAACTCCATCTTGGCTTGCTGGTAATCCGATTCGGCTTCTGCCACCTCTTTGCTGCTCAGATACTGCCCCCGGAATACCCGCTCGCCACGTTGCAGCCTCGCCTGTGCAATCTGAAAGACTTCCTTCGCAGACTGCAAACGTGCTTCCGCGGATAGAAGCGCTTCGCGGGCGCTGATGAGGCGAGCTTCGGCAGCTTGCAGCTCGGCTGCTGCCGTTTCGTTCTCGGCGCGCAGGGCGTCGTACTCCTGTTGTGCG
>BEHS01000037.1 GCA_002898895.1 bacterium HR16
CTGATGTTGCTTCATGTCCGTTGCTATTTAAAATCTCTTCCGCTCTTGTCCCAGCGGCATCGAGGGCTTTCTGCAGGTGCTCTACGGCTTTCTCCTTCAGAGTGGTTACTTGCTCTGGCAACCACTTGTTGCGAACGCGATCGAACTCCTCTTCCAGCCGCTGCGCTACATAGTTCAGCTTATCTTCCCACTTCTTATGCCCCGCGCTTTCAGCCTCGTTTAATAGATCTTGCTTCCGTGGTGGGCTGTAGTGTAGCAGCGAGTTGTCAAAAGTGAGCAAGTGTTCGAGTAGCGAGTTGCTGTTTTCGCTCACATCCAGGTCGTGCGCTTTCAAGAAAGCCTCTACCTGTTGAGGCAGATTGTTGGAAGCGTGATGACCATCCCGCTCAAACCACGCCTCTATCGCTGCTCGAGCGGCGCAGTATCGTGTGAGCTCTTCTATCGGGATGGACAGATTGGTTACCGCGAGGCTGTTCATGATTCTGGGTTCGCCTGTTTCCGCACAGGGGATGGTTTCGATGACTGCTATCGAATTCCGCTTTGCACTGCGGGTGCGCGCGCCCAGCGGCGAGCCGATGTCCAGCATCAGGCTCCGCGCCACCATCTCAAAGGCGTCTCTTTTGCTGGTAACACCTTGCCCACTGGCATTGGTGCCCTCTACCAGAAATACCTCGTCGAACAGCGGCTCCTTGAGGGTGAGCGTACCTATCATCGGATAGGTGAAAGTCCACCGCTCCTTCTGAATGTGCTGGGGATTGCAGAAGTATTCCAGCTCCATCAGACCCGCGTAGGCGTTGGCTTCGATGACCTCCATGAGTGTGGAGCTGATTCCGCTTTCATGACTGAACACGGAGGGCAGATAAAATATCCCCACAATCTCTCCATCGAGGTTATTCTGTTCCATTAGATGCCTCACCACTATTGCGGTGTCCAGGAAGATACCAGAACCCGTTCCCCCGCACAAGGAGCTGATCACGTAGATGCGCGGATGGGAATGGGTGACTTTCACCTCCTGAGCAGCGGTGAGCATCATTGCTTTGGCAAGAGTATGAACCCCCATGATATGTTTGATCGCTGGATCGACGTAGTTTGGGTAAATGGTATCGAAAGAGGCATGAAAGGCGAACCTACCGACCGGTCGGATGCCCGCGGCGCCGATTGCGTTTTTCAGGATAACTACGTCTATGCTGTCATCTAAAAACTCGTGGAAGTAGGGATGAAGTTTGGGGTTCTTTCTAAATTCCTCGACAAGCTGTTCCGGGTTCCGTACAGCAACCGAAGCACGCTCGAATTCCTCCACGTTCGCCAGTTCACCGTTCTCTGTGTACACGCCCTCATCGGTGTCCATGAAGAGGAAGCTGATCAGGTTGTTCATCTTGTATCGTTGATTCAGAATGCGCTTCAAACGTCGGGCGGTCTCCACGCCGCTCCCACCCAGGCCGATGACGAGGGTAGGGCGAAACTCACCACCTTCGGTAAAGTGGACTGCGCTCATGACATCATCCTTTACGCTTTCAGTAGAGACGTGACGCATTGTTCCTACCTCCTGATTATGAAGATGGAATCATTTGAACAAACTGCCAGTATCTCCACACTCCGTACAGGAGTGTAATGATGGTCAGAAAGAACAAAACGCGCTTTGGAACGGTGTTAAGCGACCAGTTGGGAAACCCCATCTTCCCAACAGGCTTGCATTCCCTGTAGTAAACAGCCAGGTTACCTGCTGAAAAAACAACTGTGTTGGGATAGGAGCACGTCTCAGAGACGCCTGTTTCACTTTCCACCTGAACACGCAAGAACTTTTCCCCAGGTTTTGCTGTCAGGGTAAAGAGCTTGTTTGGCATGCCAGGGATGCGTTTGTCGCAGCCTTCTCCACCAACAGTTATAACAACATCCTTTAACCTATTAGGACGTACCTCCACAGTTTCGGTACGCCCATCTCTGGTGCGGATTTCGAGTATGTGCCGATATAACCACAACTGCTTAGCAGGCAGCAGTAACGCGATCAAGGATGACAAGATTGCGATACCGAACGGCCACATCGGTGGACGTACCACATTGACCCACACGGTATCCGGCTCCGATTCTATCCACTGCCCGTTGCGCAACGTCTGCGCTGCCATGAAGAGGCGATATTTTCCCGGTCGCGGAAATTCGACGCGAGCCGAGAAAGTGTCGGAAGGTCGCTCCGGAACTATCGCTTTGGCTTCAGGTTCTATCCAGCAACGTATCCTTACCTCATCGTCCGCAGGGCGGTATAGTTGCTGTTGCGAGCCGACAAGTAGTGCAGCAGACACATTGGCAATAGACGCTACTTTTGCATGGTGGTTAGGTGAAGTAATGTCCACATACGGGACCTGTTCTATCGAGAAAACAACCGGCTCGCTCCACTTCTCGCGGCTTATACCTGAGGCAACATCCGTCTGTTGCAGCCGGACCCTGATTTGAAACTCACCTTTCTCTCTGAGCGTGTATATGTTGGTAAATACGCCATCACCGGCTACTGCATCTGTATGCGAGCCATCATCATGAAGAGAAACTCGTTCAACCAGCCTGCCTGCTGTAGTAAATATGTTGGCGGTAACGAAATGCTGTATGGTAGGCGAAGAGGGAGCCGCCCGCACTTCTATACGAACGCCAGGCTCGGCCCTGCCCCAAGCGTAAACCTGCTGGTTTTGAGGCGAAATCACCTCAGGAACAGGTAGAGACTGAGCACAAAGTGGAGACATGCTCCACAACCATATTCCAACCAAGCTTGTTGCGATGAACCTTCGTGTGTACATCGATATCGCCCCACCGTATGCAGAGGAGACAGACGCTCCCCTATTGTAGTCTTGCTTGGTTATGATGCTTAGTTTTATAGACACCCGATGATACAAAATGTTTCAACAAAAGTCAATCCTTTAAGGGCAAAAACAAGATAAATTGCTGGGTAATGTTCACTAACTGCTCCTTTTCACGCCGGTAAAACGCATTCAGAGTTCCTCAACAAAGCGGAAACAAACCCGGGCGGGTCTGAAGCTCAAAATTCCCTCAAAAACCTGAAACATTCCCCTACGCCTGCGCATCAAAATAGGTGAAAGAGAGTCCGCAGAGTACTTCCACGAGGGTACTTCACACTGAGTAGACTTCCTGTAGAACACTCTGACGCTCGCGAGGGCAGCTGGGGAGAACATGCGCCTTGGGGTATTCTGTCAAGTGATGGAGGTTTAACTTATGGTGAACGCTTCCACATTCCGATTTTTTACGCACGTGGAAGTGGACGGTTTAGATGAAGTGCCGTTTGAGGATAGCGAGACCCTGCGCCTGCCCGACCCACAACGGCTGGAGCAGCTGGAGAATCTGCGAACCGAGTTTCTGAAACGCTGGCAGGCGGGGGATGAGATAGACGAGCTGGTTCAACGTATCTTTGCAGTGTCGGTAGACACCTTTTTGCCGGCGCATCCACCGCGCTATATCGTAGGATACAACGTGCAGTGCCCCTTGCAGGCACAGGTGTTCCGCAGGGTGATGCACGACATGGATCGCTATATCGCGGCGCTATCACAGTTCGCCCTGCGCGTGCGGGTGCTCTCGGTGGCGCAACCGCTGCCCGAACACCCCAACGGCTATCTCGACCTGTCGGGCGTTCTGCGCACCATCCGCTACCTGGGCGACGGGCTGTGGCTCAAGGCGGTGAACGAGTTCGAGCGGGAGAGGCGTAAATCGCTGTGCTGGCGTTATCTGCCCGGCTCACTGGCAGCGGAAGGCGTGGTGCCTGAATATATGGCGGACGCGCTGGAGCTACTGCTGTATAAAGCGCAAATCGTACGCATCCTCGTCAGCGACCCCGTAGGGGAGCTGCACGACGCGCTGGCAGAAGGCGCCGGTGCGTACGTACAGGCGTTCCACAGGCTGGTGCAGGCAATGATGGAGCGTCAGCGTCGTGAACGCTTTAAGAAACTTGTTCTGTCGCCTCGCCGCCACCCGGCGACGAGACGGCAGTTGACCACCTCATAACGGAACCTCGGGCATATCATATATAGGGCCGCTCTCAAGCTCTCTACAATTTGCGGCAGGGTCAATCACCCTGCCGCCTTTTTTCGCTCTACCCCTTGCCTATCGGTATCATCTCGCCGTGCGCTTCCAGCAGGTCGTCCACCAGTGACCAGATTTCGTCCAGCGTCAGCTCCGCCGAGGTGTGCGGGTCGAGCATCGCTGCATGGTAAACATGCTCGCGCTTGCCGGTCAACGCCGCCTCCACCGTCAGATACTGCACGTTCACGTTGGTGGAGATAATCGCCGCCAGTTGCGGGGGCAGGTCACCGATGCGGATGGGTTGCACGCCGTTCTTGTCCACCAGACAGGGCACCTCCACGCAACAGCCGGGCAACAGGTTGGTGATCAGCCCGTCGTTGCGCACGTTGCCGTACACCACGCGAGGAACACCTGTCTCCATGCTGTGGATAATCAACGAGCCGTACTCCATGCTGCGATGCACCTCTATCGGCTCGTCGCTTTCGAACTCCACACGCATCCGCTCCCAGCGGGCAATCACCTCCTCGCAGCGACGGATGTACTCGTCCAGCGGGATGTTGAACCGCTCTATCAAGTCCGGGCGGTCACGGCGGATGAAGTAGGGCACGTACTCTGCGTAGTGCTCACTGGACTCGGTGACGAAATAGCCCAGCCGCATCATCATCTCGTAGCGCACGCGGTTGTAGTGGGGCACACGCCCTTCCAGATATATCTGCCGCAGCGCGGGGTACAGGTCTTCCCCATTGCGCTCGAACCGCAGGTAGAAGGCATGGTGATTGATACCCGCACACACGTAGTTGACCTCTTCGAAGGGGATTTTGAGGTCCTCCACCGCCAGCGACCACGCCGTGCCCTGCACGCTGTGGCATAGCCCGACCACTTTCACCTTCGAGGCGCGATACCATGCCCACACGTTCATCGCCATCGGGTTCGTGTAGTTGATGAACAGGGCGTCCGGGCAAAGTTCCTCCATATCGCGGGCGATGCTCAGCAGGACGGGAATGGTGCGCAGCGCCCGCATAATGCCCCCAACGCCCAGCGTATCGGCAATGGTCTGCCGTAAGCCGTACTTCTTGGGGATTTCGAAATCGATTACGGTAGAGGGCTTGTAGCCGCCCACCTGGATGGTGTTAATCACGTAGTCCGCGCCGTCCAGTGCCTCACGTCGGTCCAGTGTGGCGGTGATGGTGGGACGGGCGTTCACCGCTTTGGCAACCTTCTCCGCCACGCGCCTGGCGGTATGCAGGCGGTCGGGGTCGATATCCATCAAGGCGATGTGTGACTCCGCCAGCTCGGGGAAGCTCAGGATGTCGCCCAGCAGGTTCTTGGTAAACACTACGCTCCCCGCGCCGATGATGGTTATCTTCGGCATTCGGATGCTCCTTTCTGCGCTGTGGTTTCTGCTTTCGGTTCGGCAGAGTGTCGTCCGCCTCCTGCCGTTTGCTACACATACTGCGCCAGCACGGGGTGGTTCAGCTTCTGTTGAACCTGCTGCCAGGCGACCCTCGCGCCCGGAGCAGGAGTCCGCATAGCGGGCGCGAATCGAGAGCAAAACATGCAGAGGAAGGTAGCGAAAGATGGCGGCTCAGCAGAAAGCACAGTGGATGGGCGTACACATCATGGCGCCTCGTGCAGAAGACGTACCTCTACTCAACAGGGCTATCGAGCAGACCCTTGCGCCGCTGGGCGTGAACGTGCTTATTCTGGAGGTAAATTACAGCTTCGAGTATCGTTCCCACCCCGAGTTGCGGGCAAGCACGGTACTGAGCAAGGCAGACATTCGCGACATTCTGGCAACATGTCGCAAGCACCGCATCCGCCTCATCCCGCAGTTTAACTGTCTGGGACATCAGTCGTGGGCGAAAACCACCTTCCCCCTGCTGGTGAAATACCCGGAGTTCGACGAGACGCCTCAAATCCCGCTGGATAACCCGGATATTTACTGTCGTAGCTGGTGTCCTCTGCATCCGAAGGTGAACGATGTGGTGTTCGCGCTCATGGATGAGTTGATAGACGCCTTCGAGGCGGACGCCTTCCACGTAGGCATGGATGAGGTGTTTCTTATCGCCAGCGACCAGTGTCCCCGCTGTCGTGGTAAAAACCCTGCCGACCTGTTCGCCAAAGCGGTGAACGATTACCACCAGCATCTGGCGAAGAAACGCAGGCTGACCATGCTGATGTGGGGAGACCGCCTGCTGGACGACTCGGTGATGGGCTATGGCAAGTGGGAAGCCAGCCAGAACGGCACTGCGCCCGCCGTGGAGATGATTCCCAAAGACATCGTCATCTGCGACTGGCATTACGAACTGCGCGACGAGTATCCATCGGTGCCATTCTTCCAGCAAAAGGGCTTTCGGGTGCTTCCCTCCAGCTGGCGTAATGTGCAAGCAGCGCTAGCCCTGCGCGACTACGCTCGCAAAAACGCCACCGAGAAAATGATCGGTCACCTGTGCACCACCTGGTCCAGCGGCAGTGACATCGCCCGTGCTCTACTGGACGTTCCGAAAGCCTCCGACAGCGCCAAGCAGGCAGTGCAGGCGTTAAAAGCAGTGATTTCACAAGATTGACAAACCCATTTTCCACAGGTATTCTTATACCGGAGATGCAATGTGGAGGAGGTACCATAACATGAGCCTCATCATCCCCGACGAGGTCCTGCAAGCAGCACGGATGACAGAGGATGAGGTTAAACAGGAACTGGCGATCCTCTTGTTTCAGAGAGAGAAGATTACTCTCGGGCAGGCTGCTGATCTGGCAGGTATGAGTTTGCTACAATTTCAGATGCTTCTGGCAAGCAGGCGTATTCCACTGCATTACGATGTCGCCGATTTCGAGCAGGACCTGAAAACGCTTCGGGAGTTGAATGGCATTGAAGGTCGTCAGTAATACCTCGCCGATTATGAACCTGGCACGAGTAGGCCACCTGTACCTGCTTGAGAGGCTCTATCTCAAGGTTAGTATTCCTGAAGCAGTTTTCCATGAGTTACAAAGGTCATCCGACCTTCTGGGTAATACGCGTTTTGAAAGCCTGCCGTGGTTGGACGTATCTCCCGTCAATAATCGCTTGCTGGTTGACGCCCTTCTTCTGGAATTACACAGAGGAGAGGCGGAAGCCATTGCCCTAGCTGTTGAGAATAAAGCGGACTTGCTGCTCATTGACGAGCGCATAGGGCGGAGGGTTGCAGAGCGTATGGGACTGCGGTTTATCGGGGTATTGGGTGTACTGATCCAGGCTAAAGAGGAGGGGATCATCAGGGCGGTCAAGCCAGTCCTGGACTCTTTAATTACTCAGGCCGGCTTCTGGGTGGGGAGCGCTGTGTACACCCGTGTGCTCCAAGAAGCGAAGGAGTGAGCAAAGACATGAACCTCATCGTCTTACTGGATGGATCAAGGATAAGAAGTATCGTCAACTGTTTAACCTTACTTCTCTGGCTGGGTGTAGCGATTGCGTGTGCCCAGCAGTCAAGTGTCCCGGTTCCCAACGCAATACGTAGCGTGTTGGATAAAAAAGAGTACAGGGGCTGGCGGTTAGCAGAATCTCCACGTGAAGTGCAGGAATACTTCCGTCACCAGAGGGTCAGCTTTGCCCCGAACCTCCTTAGTGGCGATTTCAACGGCGACGGGAAAAGAGATTACGCGCTGCTTATCGAACACCGCAACCGCCTCATTGCCCTTGCCTTTGTAAACAAGGGGCGCGGCTTCACGAAACACACACTGGAAACCCCGCCCAAGGGCGAAGTCCCAGTCTATCTCTGGCTGTATCGAAAGGGCGAACGAGACACCGATTACGAAACGGGCAAAGAGTTCACTTACCGCACCGATGCCGTCGGCGTGATGTATTACGAGAAAGCCGGCGTATCGTATGTCTGCGAGAGAGGCAGGTTTCGCAGGGTCATCACTTCGGACTGAACCCGAGGGCGGTCTGTCAAGATGCATTCCTGGGGAGGGCGAGGCTCCTGCCGAGCCGTACGAAATACCCCTACCTGACCTCCCCCGTGGACGGGGAGAAACTGCTCCCTCCTCGCTCGCGGGGAGGACTGGGGGGCTAAACCGGCTTACCGGAGTGTTCGCCCCTCCCCCCCATCGTGGAACGGAAGACTCATGTTTGACAAACCTCTACCCTCTGTCCAGCACCAGCAGCCAGTCCTGAAACTTCGGTAACACAGGCGTTGTCCAGCTACCCTGCTCATCGCCGCGAGCCTCGCCAAGCACTGTCTCCTGTCCAGTAGCAGGGTCAAACAGAAATGCCCGATAGGAAACACCGGGTTCCAGCGCCTTGACCGTTAGCCTCCACTGGTAAGCCGGCGCGTAAATGAGGCGCAGTTCGCCCGGAATGCCCGCCGCGTGCGGCAAGAAGAAGTTCTGTTCGTTCCAGTGCGGCTCCATCCATTCGGGATGGGGCTCGATGCGCCACCACTCGTAACGCTCCAGCAACCGCTTCGCCATACCCAGCTGCGCGGAACCGGGCAGGCGGTGCGCTTCTTCCCACGGGGTATCTCCCCACGCCATGCCATGCGGCGAAGGTCCGTACGGTTTCTCGCGCGTGTTCACCTGCCAGATGCCGTTCGCGCCGTAGGTGAAGCCCTTGGCACCGTTTAGCCAGCACGCCCAGAACATTAGCCGCTGAACCTCCTGCCGGCTCGCCTCGCCGATGCCCTCGTAGCACACCTCTCCTTCCACCACCGGCATCACCAGCTGGCGACTGTACGAGCGAACCACCTGCTGCACCGTGTTGGGTAGACTGGTGCGGTCGCCATGACCGGTTTGTAGCATGTCGAAGTCCAGCACCTCATCGGAGAGGCTATCGCGTGCGGACACCGATGGATGTGCAGTAACAGGATGGTTGTACGGGTCTATTGTGCGAACGTAGCTGGCGACTTCCTCCCACATCGCGCGGGTCTTGTGGGCGTACTGCTCGTGCCACTCGCGCGGGCGGGGATGGTCGTCGTAGAACGGCATCAGTATCTCGCCCGCCAGGCACCACATGACGGGATAGGCTCCCCACCGCGCAATGAGATAGCGCCAGTGCTGCTTCATCTTCTCCACGCCCAGCCAGTGGATGTAGTAGCCCCAGCAGCCGACAATGCAGGGGACAAGACCGTTCTTCACCAGCCAGTGGATGCGCAGGTCCGCCATGTCAAAGTAGCGTGGGTTGATGCGCGTCCATTCCTTTTCCCAGGGGAACCCCGCTTCGTTCGCGCCGCGCTCGTCGAACGCCGCCATGTCGGGATACAGCCCCGCCACTATCTGGATGACTGTAAAACCCTTCCCTACGCGGTCGGCGGTCAGCGTAGCGAAGTCGCCCGGGAAGGCAAGCCGTTTGCAGAGCCCCATCCACCATGTATCCCCCAACCACAGGAAGGGCGTGCCGTCGCGATGCTGCAGATAACGCCCGTCCGCCGAGACCTGCAAACCGCCACGCCGAATCAAGGGATTACTTCCCTCGTATAGAGTGACCGATAGCGTTCCCTCCACTCCATGCAGCGAAGGGTTGCCTGTATCGGTGCATACCGTGCGCCAGCGATACTCCCCTGCCTGAGAGGGCGCAAAGCGCACCCGCCATTCTTGTTCTCCTGCCCAGAAGGCAGGCACCCGTTGCTCGCTACCATCTGGGGCAGTGAAGATGACGTCCAGTTCCACCTCGTTGAAGGGGTCGGGGTAGGAACGTGAGGAGATGAAGCCCCACTCCGCGGGGCAGTTCACCTGTGCCGAATAGTGCATAGGACACCTCCTGCTTGCTAGCCTCTGATACCCTCCACCAGGCAACGCACGTACCAGATTTGCCCGGCATGATAGAGGTCATGTTCGATAGCGAGCAGGAAAATCTCCTCTGTGCTCAGCCTCTTGCCGTGATAATACGGCACTTCCTGCGCCAGTCGGTCATCGGTGAGGGTGCGAAGAGTGGCCAGCAGTTGCTCATGCCCTGCATCGGCGAGGCGGATGGCAGCGGCGAGGTTCCCACCATCTTGCTCGAATCGCCCCTGAATCTGTTGCCAGGTGAGCGTGCCATCTCCGAACGCCACGTTGTGCAGAGCGTGCTTGTCGCCAGCAGCGTGGAAGGCGATTTCGAGAATGGAACCGTGCATCCAGGGAAAGCCCTTGTAGTGCGACGGGCGCCACCGCGCCATCTCCTCATCCACCCCGTCCAGCGCACGACGAAGAGAGTGGTAACGGCTGCCGCGATACGCACGTTCCAGCAACTCGGCAAGCATCTCCACCCGGCTCATAAAAGCACTCCTTCATATACCTCAGCCAGACGAAGCGTGCAGCCGATAGAAGCCAGATGCACCGCCCCATCCACACCTTGTACTACACTTAGCAGCCACCGACCGTCAGACTGTCGCTCGTAATGCTCGACGCGCGGCTCGCTCTGAGACACCAGCAGATAGTGGTGCAGGGAGGGTATCTGGATATACTGCAGGAACTTCTCGCCACGGTCGCGCGCTTCGGTGGACTCGGAAAGCACCTCGACAATCACCGTGGGGTTCAATAACACATCCTCCTGCTCATCGCGAAGCCGAGGTTCCCCACACACCACCGTCAAATCGGGGTAGGCAAACATCTCCTGCCCCGGCGTTTGCACCTTCAGGTCGCTGGCGTATCCTCTGCAGGAGGTGTGGCGCAATTGCTCGTGCAGAATGCCAGCCAGATTGAAGACGATCTGGTTATGTGCGGGGCTTGCTTCCGCGAATGCAAAGACCTCTCCGCGCAGATATTCCCGCTTGACCGGCGAGCTGCGCTCTTCTCGCAGGTACTCTTCGGGGGCGATCTTTCCCCTGTATGCATGGGGCAGTGCCATGATTTTTAATCCCTTCAGGCGTGTTTCTGGCGGAAGTGCTCCATGAACTCTACCAGCGTGCGCACGCCTTCGATGGGCATGGCGTTGTAGATGCTGGCGCGAATGCCGCCCACCGAGCGATGCCCTTTCAGCTCGTGCAGCCCCGCCTCTTTCGCCTGCTTGACGAACTCCGCCTCCAGCTCCTCGCTGGGCAGGCGCCAGGTCACGTTCATCAGCGAGCGGCTATCGGCTTGCGCGTGCCCGCGATAGAAGCCTTCGCTGCGGTCGATGGCGTCGTACAGCATCTGCGCCTTTTGCCTGTTGATGGCATGCATCTGCTCCAGACCACCGATGTTCTCCAGCAGCCAGCGCGTCACCAGCATCACGATATACACCGCGAACACGGGCGGTGTATTGTACAGCGAGCGATGCTCCGCGTGTACCCTGTAGTTGAGCATGGTGGGGAGGTTGTCCGGTACTTGCTCCAGCAAATCCTGCCGGATGATCACAATGGTCACGCCCGCCGGTCCGACGTTCTTCTGTGCGCCGGCGTAAATCAGCCCGTAGCGTTTGACGTCGATGGGGCGCGACAGGAAGTCCGAAGAGGCATCGCACACCAGCGGCACATCGCCGGTTTCGGGTCCCGTTGCGAACTGGATGCCCTGTATCGTCTCGTTGGAGGTGAAGTGCACGTAAACGGCGCGAGGGTCTATTTGCACCTCGCCCGGTTGAGGCACACGGCTGTAGTTGTCCCCCTTCCCGTCCCAGACCACCCGCACGTCGCCCTCGCGCTGCGCCTCTGCCAGCGCACGCTTCGCCCACGAGCCGGTCACGATGTAATCGGCGGAACGCCCCGAACCGCGCAAAAAGCTCATGGGAACCTGCGAGAACTGCAGGCTGGCTCCTCCCTGCAGGAACAGAACATGATACTCCTCCGGCAGGTTCAGAAGCCGACGGATATTCTCTTCTGCCTGCGCGATAATTTGCTCAAAGGTCTTCGAACGGTGGCTGATTTCCAGAATAGACGCGCCCACTCCGGGCAGCGCGAGAAGGTTCTGCTGCACCTCCTGCAGCACCGGCAGCGGCAAGGTAGCAGGACCAGGCGAAAAGTTGAAAACTCGTTCGGTCATTATGGATACCTCACACAAGTTATTCAACATAATGGTACCAAATCCACCGCGCTTTTTGCACGACTACTCTACCCACAGCCTGGAATCATGCCGTACCCTCACTGTAGTCACCTTGCCGCCGGGCAGCTTGCAGCGGATGGTGGCGATATAGCCATCCTCCGTCATCTGCAAAATGGGTGGCTCGCAACCGCGCAGAAGCTCCGGCTTCCAATCCAGCTCCTGCAGACTGTTTGCCCAGCGCCCGTGCCTCTGTCGAAACGCCTGCTGGAGGTAGTACAGACGCATCAGCTCCATACGAGCGGGGTATGTGGTATCGGGGCGAAATCGAGCTTTGCCGGGTGAAGCGGTACTGAACTGCACATACCCCCAGGTTTCAGGGCGGTGCATGTCAATCACCCCCTGAGGCGACCACACCCAGTTATCCTCGGGCATGTTGGGCACTTTCTCGTACCGCCCGTTGATCACGCGCACCAGCCACTCTACCCGTGAGAAGTTCACCCGCCACCGGTCGCCGTCGCGCGGGGGCACGGGGCAACCTGCGTATTCCGCCAGAGGCTTCCAGGGAATGGCAATTTCCACGCTCCAGCTGCGGTCGATGTCGGACGGGTCGTTCAACGTGCCGTCGACATACACCGCCGTCTTCAGCCCCGGAATGTCCCATTCTATCAAGGCGGTGCCGCCATCTTTATAGGGCTTCTCCAGACGGAGGTCAAAAACGGTGTTCAGGGCGTTGACTTCAATCTCGTAGTAGCGATGATTGTCTCCATCAGGGTCAATAAACACCTCGAAATCGTTATCGTGGTAGATGATGGAGTCGCGCTGTGTCAGGGTTGCCCACACGTGTGGTTCTTCCAGCTCCGCGCCGATGTAGAAGTACCGGTCGTCCCACAACATCTTCGCCCGCGTGCGGAAACGAGGACGCGGTTTCTTATCGCCTTCGATGTCCACGAAGTCTTCCGTCCACGCAGCGTCGCGCCACGCCTCGTCGTCCAGCTTGCCGTCTATCACCAGCGGTTTTCGTGCGCGATAGCAGATGTAGTGTCGCGGGTAAGGTATTGGCATTTGCATTCACTGCCTCCTTTCACTCAGCGAGGGTAAAGTCGATGCGTCGCAATCCGCCTTTCTGCAGGTGGAAGCGAAAAACATGCTTGTGCCCGCGGTACGTGGTCTCCACCTGGTAGTGTCCGAAGAACCCTCTCAGGCGAATCGTCCCGTCTTTGTCCGTTTTGCCCGATTGCTTCGTCTGCCACTCCTGTCGTAAAAGGCAGCGCAGCCGTTCGTAGGCGAGGCGTGGGCTACCTCTCTCGTCCAGAAGACCTCCCTCTGGAAGCCATATTTCGCCTCCGTTTAGCCCAAAATAGATAATGCCCGCTACCTGCGGATGCCCAAATACGGTGCGGTAGAACTCCTCCACCGCCTCCGCCTGGCATTCCGGGTTCCATGTGCCTCTGCGATAACTGCCCTGTATTGCCGTTCTGGGAGAAGAGATATACACCAGCTCGGTGAAGTAGACAGGCAGCCCCAGTCGCGTGCCGAAGGTCTCGCACGCCTGCCACAGTTCCGCAGGAGAGGGCCAGTAAGTCGCCGTGCGGTCGTGCGCCTGAATACCCACCGCGTGCAAGGGGATACGTTTTTCCAGAAGCATCTCCAGCAGTTGCAGAAACCGCTCACGGGCGTTGGCGTCGGCGAAAAGGTCGTACTCGTTCACCAGCAGACGGGCCTGGGGATTCGCCTCGTGCGCCCAGCGCAGAGAATCCGCTACATACGGAAATACCTTCTCCAGCGGTTCATAACTGTCTTCTGGTCTATCCCATTCACCCCATACACGACAGTGTATAGGCTCATTGACCACGTCCCAGATGATATTTACGTCCCGGTAGTCTCGCACCTCACGCTGGATACGCTTCTTCAGCAGTTCGTACTGGGTGGCGCGGTCGTATTTGAACAGCCACAGAGGCTGGGCAGTTTTGGGATACTCACCATACTGCCTGCTCCAAACCAGCATGTGACCGTAGAACTGCTCCACACCGTTGGGCAGGCACCACTCACGGATAAACCTCCGCCTCTCCTCCAGGAGGGGCTTACCCTCATCGGGTTCGTATTGCCCCCAGTTAAACTCCAGCAGTTCCACGCAGTTGAACAGTTCTTTAAAGTATGCCAGCTGGCGCTCGTCGGTGTAATGCGACGGGCGCAGGGGACAGCCGAAGGCAAAGTCGTGGCTCTGCTGGGCGATTTGCACGGAGATTCCAGACGCTGGCGAACCGTCTGCGTAGCGGAAGTAAAGGGAGATTTCGCCCTGACGATGCTTCTCGATGCCCTCGGCTGCCTGAGCCAGCACGGCGGACGCTTGACTGTGCACGGAAACACCTCGTTGATGGCTTGTATTCAGCATAAAGCACCCTCAGTATAAACAAACGGGTTATCCGCGTCAAGCGACAGGAGATTTCTCTATACCTATCGAAACAGGTGGGCGAGGAGGATTAGGGGTGGAAGGCTTTTTCGGCGTGCTGATAAACCAGATATTCTGGCTATTTCTGATATACTCGTTCCTCGCGCCCATTATTAAACAGCGCATGCTGGAAGCGGCGCGCTTGCAGGCAATTGCCGCTTTCGAAAAGAAGCGAGGCACGCGCGTGATTGCCATGATACACCGCCAGGAAGCACTGGCGTTGTTCGGGATTCCCCTGTTCCGCTACATCAATATCGAAGACGCCGAGGAGCTACTTCGTGTCGTGCGCATGACCCCACCCGACAGACCGATAGACCTCATCCTGCACACGCCGGGCGGACTGGTGCTTGCCAGCGAGCAAATCGCCCGTGCGCTGTGTAACCATCCGGCGAAGGTGACTGTGTTCGTGCCGCACTACGCGATGTCTGGTGGTACGTTAATCGCCCTCGCGGCGGACGAGATTGTGATGGACCCTCATGCGGTACTGGGACCGGTAGACCCTCAGCTGGGCGAGTATCCTGCCGCCTCTATTTTACGAGCGGTGGAGGTGAAGCGCCCGGAGCACGTGGAGGACCGCACGCTGATACTAGCCGATGTTGCCCGGAAGGCAGTATGGC
Source organism: bacterium HR16 (assembly GCA_002898895.1). Lineage (GTDB taxonomy): Bacteria > Armatimonadota > HRBIN16 > HRBIN16 > HRBIN16 > HRBIN16. The sequence goes on from BEHS01000037.1 coordinate 14,992, forward strand.
AGGTACGCCGCCTGCTGGAGGAGATTCTCTCCTCGAAGATGCCTGAAGATAAAGCGAAGCAGCTGGCAGCACTGCTCAGCGAAGGCACATGGACGCACGACTACCCTATCTGCGCGGAGGAGGCGAAAGCCCTGGGACTACCAGTGACCACCGACTTTCCCGAGGAGGTGCACCGGCTCATGGCGCTGTATCCTCAACCTGTACAGCGCAAGGCGAGCGTGGATTATGTGCCTATCCCCTATGAGCCAGACACCCGCCCGCAACCGGCACCTCGTCGGCGTACGCGGGGAAGCCGGCGCGTGTAGGGACACCCCCTTGTGGTTGTCCTTAAAGTGGCTTCCGCAAAGGGCGCGGCTCCGGCTCCTTCGTCACGCGCAACCCGGCTCGTTGCAGACCTCGCCGTACCTCCGGACGACGCATAAACAGCTTCCATACGCCTCCGGTGCGGTAGTCCTCTATCGCCAGCAGCGCCATGCCCAGGTCAATGCCGATAACGTCTTTGTCCCACCAGTCACGGTCCACATTGAAGGCGTTGCTGAAGCCGTAACGCCCCCAGATTCGGGAGCCATAGCGGTCGTACATAGTCCGCATCGCGCGGAGGGATTCCTCTGGGGTGAAGATGATGGAGCCTATCGGCGCGGTAGGAGCCACCGTGCCGTCGGGTTTGTCCCACATGATTATCGCCGCATAGCCGCGGTAGCCGTCGGGTCCGTCGCAGGCGGTCAGTCCCCACACGTCGTCGTCGAAAGTCTTGAATTTGCCCTTATTGTCGATACAGAACTGCCGACTGGCAAGCGTGGCGTTGACGGAGCTCACCCAGTAGTCCCAGCCCAGTCGGTCGCGGCGCCCGCGCAGGTCAACATAATGATGCGACATCTGGTGCATGAACAACGGTCCACCGGTGAGGTGCTCGTACTTGCCCCGATAGTTCACCACCGGGCGTTGCCAGGCGTCCCACATCTTCTCAGGCAGGTTCTGGTGCGGCGCTCCCAGCGCGAGAATATATAGAACGATATGCTCGCAGTAAGAATGCCACCGTGTGCTGATGAAGCCGTCTTCCGGTCGCCAGCCGTGTGAGAGTAGCATCTCGTCGGGTTTACTGCCGCCGTCGGTGCGCATCGCCTCGAAGTCCAGCCGACGGTAGAAGCGCTCTACCAGCCGGGCGACCTCTCCCTTGAAAAACTCCGCCGCCAGCAACGCCCCTGCCAGAAATAACGCGGTGTCGATGGTGGACACCTCACAGTTCCACACGCGCTTACCGCTGCGCCAGTCTACGAAGTGATACAGCCAGCCGTGAAAGTGGAACATGTCATCCAGCATGAAACGCAGGGTGCTGAGCGTTCTCTGCTCGGCTCGCTTGCGTTCCAGCCAGCCCCGCTGCACCGCCACCACATTTGCCGCCAGTGCATACCCCGTGCTGGCGATGCTGGCGATGGTGTAATCATCGGAAGTGAAGTTGTTGGCGCGGTCTTTGGTGAGACCGGTTTCAGGGTGTGATTCGTTCCAGAAAAACTGCCAGGCGCGCTTCTGCACCTCGTCCATTAACTGCCGTGTGTTCATCTTCTCTCCTCTGTGCTTATGGTATGAAGTTCTTCCGCATCGGAATAGTTTTACTACCCTGCCACACGTGATTACTGGAGCACAGGCGAACCGCTCCCGCTTGCCTATCGTTCTGAACTCACACACCAGCCCCTGTCGTTCTGAGCGTGAGCAAAGAATCTCGAAAATGCTTCACTGCGTTCAGCATGACAAAAAGGATGAGATGCTTCGCTAATGCTCAGCATGACAGTAAACGGTTGTCATTCTGAGCGAAGCGAAGAATCTCAGAGATGCTTCACTGCGTTCAGCATGACAAAAAGGATGAGATGCTTCGCTGATGCTCAGCATGACGTGTACTCAGCATGACATGCTCCCCCTGGAGGGTCGCGCTCCGTCGCGACCAAATGGGAACGGCCCGGCAGGAGCCTCGTCCTCCCCGGGAAGGAACCCTGACAAACCAGTACTCCCATTCGGTACATAAAAGAATGGGCAGGGTTTCCCCTGCCCGTTCGAGGAGGGTGCCTTAGCGCACCTGACCGTTGGCTACCGCTTCGCGGAACGTGCGACACATGGTGTCCAGCCAGGTCAGGTCCATGCCACCGATAATGACGTTCCCGTTGGCGTCCTTCGCGTAGCCCCACTTGTTCGTGCCGTCAGGGTTATCATGCGTGCAGACCGCATCCCAGGTGGTCCACTTGGCGTGACCGTCCAGGTAGGTGATGTTTGCCGCGCGGTCACTGCCCCGATGGCGTGCGCCGAAGTTAGCACCGGCGGAGCCCCAGTTGGGGACGAACGCCATCCACGGACCGTAGTCGGGCCAGACGTCCTTATGCTCGCCGACGATGAGCGTGTTCGCGGGGTAAGGGAAGTTCACCTCCGCATAGTTGAAGCCAGCCCACCACTCACCAGAGCCAACAGGGCTGCCCGACTTGAAGAACGCATGGTACAGGAAGTAGCTGCGGAAGGTCTTCTGCACAGTAGGCGGATACACTTCGCAATCTACCGTGCCGTTGCCGTCCAGGTCACCGCTGGTATCGTCCATAGTGCGGCTGAGCGGGTTGGTAGGGCACTTGAACAGGTCCCAGTTCTTGATGTAAGGGAACAGCATGTGTTTCCAGTTTGCGTCACAGCCCTGTGCACACCAGTTGCCAGGACAGGTTCGACGCATGGGCAGAACCTCGTCGTAATCCTGCGTGTACATGCGAATGGCTAAGCCGATTTGCTTCATGTTAGACAAGCAGGAAGAGACTCTCGCCGATTCTCGCGCTTGCGAGAACACGGGGAACAGGATCGCCGCCAGAATCGCGATAATCGCGATGACGACGAGCAGTTCGATGAGCGTAAAAGCTCGTTTGTGTTGCATTGTTGCGAACCTCCTTTATGGTTGTGATGTGTTGCCGATTTTATCGCCCCGGCGCGCCCGGTGTTATCGGCGCAGCCACGGGAGTGTTGGTCTTACCGGGTATTACACCCGGATACATGGGCGGACCGGCGCCCGCCTCTTTTGCCGTCCGCGTGCCGCGGCTGAATCCACCTGTCATCGCCATGTAGCCCACAATGAGTAGAACCACCACGATCACGATGACCGCAATCGCCACGGGCGGACTGACCTCTTTTTTCATGTTCATGCCTGTCACCTCACCATGTTACATTAACCGATTCAGCGTACTTGAAGCGAAAAAGCCCTCCCTCGTGCAGATTACGCCTCAGGAAGCCCCACAAGAGCGACGAATGTCCAGAGTTGGTTCGAACACTCTGGCGACGCGACGAGGGCGTTCGCCCTCTATCAGCCGAACGAGCGTTTTCACTCCTTCGCGCGCCATCTCGTAAATCGGCTGGCGTACACTGGTTAACGGCGGGTCGGTATGGTTGCACACCTCCGTGGAGTCGTAACCGATAACCGCCACGTCCTCCGGAATGCGTAACCCCAGCTCACGCAGCACCTGCATGGCGCGAATTGCCACGTCATCGCTCCACGCGAAGATAGCTGTCGGTCGCTTCGGGGAGCGCATCACCTCCACCAGCGGTGCGACATCGGATAATGGGCCGGGCATTTCGATGACCCATCCCTCTTCCGGCTCGATGCCCGCCTCGCGCATCGCTTGCACATAACCATGCCAGCGGTCCAGCGCGGGTGCGGAGTGCGAGCTTCCACGCAGATGCACAATCGCACGATGCCCCAAATCCAGCAGGTGCTTCGTGGCGATGTAACCACCCTTCATGTTGTCGCAGTCCACATAGTACACGTCGGGACGACGAGCACGGGTGAAGATGAGTACATGCGGGAAGCCACTGTCCGCCAGAATATCCGACAGAGGGTCATCGATATCGCGCAGGAGCAACGCGCCATCGATACGCCCATCCATCACTGCGTTCGCTTCGTGCTCTGCATCGTCGCCATGCGCTCCGGTGTACATCATCAGGTCATACTGCTTCTCGATGGCTTCGTGCGAAGCGCCGTGTAGCAGTTCCAGAATAAAGCCCGACCACCCGCCGAAAATGGCTGCGTACTGCATCACCACCCCGATGGTATGCGTGCGCTGCTGGGTCAAGGCGCGGGCGACAGCGTTGGGACGATAACCCAGTTCCCGTATCGCCTCCCAGATTCGCCGGCGTGTCTCATCGCTGATGCGAACTTTACCCTCGCGTCCGTTGATCACGTAGGAGACGGTGACTTTGGACACGCCCGCTTTTCGCGCTACATCGGTTATGGTCACTCGTTCACGTCGCATCGCTTTTATCCGTTAATCGGTTAATGCACTTTTAGTATAGCCTTGCTCGACGGGTTTGTCAAGGGGTTACAGGGTAATTTCGCAAAATTTTCGATGAAATTTCGTAAAATTGCTTGACTTTTTTGGAAGCTTATGCTATCGTTAATGTGTGGGAGATGGGGCATGGATGTTAAAATCGTTTTACCGGTTAATGTATTTATACGGAGAGCGGCCCTACCTTCCCCACCCTGAATAGGGATAAGCTTATATTCTCAACCAGAAAGGAGGAAACCACATGAAGAAACTTCTGCTGTTGAGCGTGTTGAGCCTGGGGCTGATTACCTGGGCACACGCGCAGGTCGGCAATGTCGTCATTCTGGACAGAGTGTTCAATGACGACACCGACTCCATTTCCAGCCACATCAAGGCACTGCCCGCGGTACTGCTCACCGACAACAAGGTGGACGGCGACGGTGCAGCGCCGGACTGGGCGAACCGCCATGCCTGGTTTGTGTCCAGCGATGGCGTGAACCCACTGCAGGTTCCTCTGAGCGAATCGTGGAAGCTGGAGTTCGACCTCACGCTGATAGGCAGTCCTGTCTCACCGCGTAAAGAGGCCGGCTTCCTGATCCGCATCGGTATGCCGTGGGGCTACTCCGAGGGACAGTTCATCGTCAACACCGATGCTCACGAGGTGGTCGCTTTTGGTTGGCCCTTCCCCTTCTACAGCTTCAACGCCAACCACGGACTGTCGTACAACTCGGGAGACACCATCCATCTGGGCGTACAGTTCTTCCAGGACCCGAGCGACAACCTCTACAAGGTGATTTACTCGGCGAACGGCATCGACAGCCCCGCCCTGGCGCTGGACTATGTGGACCCGAACAACGCATGGATCACGCCGGGCGGTTACCTGCAGGTGCAGGTGATGGCGGGCAACCCCAAGAATGGTGGAGCCGCCCTGTTCAACACCATTCTGTGGAACGGTGCGCCGGTGCCCGAACCCGCCAGCGTTGCGGTGCTTGGGCTGGGAGTGGCAGCTCTGGCTCTGCGCAGGCGGAAGAAGTAGTTCTCTGAGCAGTTACACACTTCGCCCCCGGTGCCTTACGGCGCCGGGGGCGATTTCTTCGAGGAACCGGGAGCAAGGTTACTCGTCTCCAATCGCGCCGAAGTTGCGCACCAGCACGCCGAAGTCGAACAGGGTGACCTCCTCATCCCCGTCCAGGTCGGCGTCGGGGTTCCAGTTGCTGTCGCCCGGCACGCTACCGAACGCGGCTACCAGCGCGCCGAAGTCAAACAGCGTCACCTCGTTGTCGCCGTCGATGTCGCCGTTGGTCAAGGAGACGTCCACTCCGGTCACGTCGGCGTCCACCACCGTCACGTCGGGCACCACCGCCCTCAGCCAGTGGCTGGGCTTGAACGCCACATCATATGTGCCCGGTGTGACGTCGAGGATGGCGTAGTTACCTGCCGAATCGGTGAACAGCGTTTCGGTACGCACTACCACGCCTCCCTGCCGCAGCTCCGCACCGATGGGCACCCGCGTGACGTCGCCGCCGAAATCGCGCAACTCGATGTTACCGCTGATGGCGAACGCTCTGCGCAGGAGGTTGCCGTTCCACTTGATGTTGTCGAACACCGCCGTTCCACCGTTATTGGGGTTACCTGCCTGAATGTTCACCTGCAGGTAGCCGCCCGGGCTGATCCAGTTCTTCTGCACAATGATGCTCTGGTCACTCAGCGCCATCGCAGGACTGCTCAGCTCGTTCGCCATGTAGATGACCTTGTACTTGCCATCGGTGTCCTTGAAGAAGTGGATGCCCAGATGGATGGTGTCGCCGGAGTTGTACGACAGGTCAAACCGGTAGAATGGGAACGGGTATCCGAATGCTACCACCTCGTGGGCGTCGGTATTCACCATAAACTGCAGTTCGGAGTAGCCCCAGGGCATTCCTATTCGGGCGAAGCCCCCTGCCTCTTTGCGCGGCGTGACCGGCGTGCCTGTGAGCGTCAGGTCGTACTCCAGTATCCACTCTTCATCAAGGGGGATTTGCAACGGGTTGACTCCGTCGGCAGAGACAAACCACGCATGGCGATTGGCGAACTCGGGCGGTCTGCCGTCCCCGTCGAGCTTGGTGTCCGACAGGATAACCGTGGGAAGATTTTTTACGTGGTTGCTGATAGAGTCAGAGTCATCGTTGAACACCCTGTCGAGAATCACCACGTCGTTGGGCTGCGCGCCTGCCCAGATAGATAACCCCAGGCAGAACGCAACCAGAAGCGCAAATCGTTTCATCTTCCTTCCTCCTTTCTATTTGTGAAGCCTGTGTCTTGCAGGCGTTCATCCCAAACACTGCAAAAAACCACCCATTAACCGATTCAGCACTGCACGTATAGTGTAGCATATCGTGTATCGAGTGTCAAGGTATGTGTGAATACTGAGCTAGCCCAGCAGTATCTCCACCCGATGCGTTGTGCCTGCCTCAAACACCGGCAAGGTATCCCCCTGCCAGTGCTGGCCGTCCACCGTACACCCTGCTCTCTCGCCCGGCTGTGCCCGCCTCACCGTAATCTCGTAGGTTGCGCCGCGGAAACGCCTGCGCACGTGGAACGAATGCCACTCCTCCGGCAGCTGCGCCTGCACACGCAACCCGTTCAGGGTGGCTTCGATGCCCAGCACGCCCTCCACCAGCGCACGCAGATACCACGCCGCCGAGCCGGTATACCACGTCCAGCCGCCTTTGCCCTCATGCGGCGAATCGGGGCCGTCCACGTTGCCCGGCATGACGTAGGGTTCGGCGGCATAGCGTTCCGGCTCCGTCCCGCGTACCGGTGGGCAGAAGCTGCGCCACAACCGATAGGCATCCTGTACACCATGCAGTTTACGCTCTGCCAGCACCGCCCAGCACGCCGCATGAGAGTAAACACCCCCGTTCTCGCGCGTGCCCGGTGCGTAGCGGGTGAGGTAACCAATCTCGGGGTCCGGGGTGCTGTACGCAGGAGCCAGCAACAGCGCGCCGTGGTCGGTGTACAGGTACTCACGCGCGGACTGCAGAGCCTGTTCGGCGCGGTCAGGCGGTGCGGTATCGGCGAGCACCGCCCATGTTTGTGCGTTGAGGAAGATGCGTCCCTGCGCATTCCCCGCCGAACCGACCAGCTTACCCGAATCGGTGCTCGCGCGCCAGTACCACCTGCCGTCCCAGCCATGTCTGTTTACCGCCTCGCGCAGAGATTGCGCCTCTGTGCGGAAGCGGGAGGCGGTTTGTTCGTCCAGCACAGGCAGTTCCGCCCAGCGCGTCAGCAGGTAGTGCAAAAAGTGCGCCATCCATACGCTTTCGCCTTTGCCGCCCACTCCCACCGCGTTCATGCCATCGTTCCAGTCAGCTTGCAGAATCAGCGGCAAGCCCCGCTCGCTACGCCGGCTCAGCGCCTTATGAAACGCCCGCAGACAGTGCTCCAGCAGAGACGCAGAGCCGCCGTCGAAGAAGGGTATCTCCTCCTGCAAGCAGCCGAAATCGCCCGTCTCCAGCAGGTAGTGCAGCGTCACAAAGGGTAACCACAGCAGGTCGTCACTGTAGTGGGAAGGCAAACCCTGCTCAGCCAGCGGATGCCACCAGTGCA
>BEHS01000038.1 GCA_002898895.1 bacterium HR16
ATCTCTTCTATTGCGCGTGCATCAATACGGTGTCCATAACAGCAACCTTGCACATTGACGGGTCAATCTGTCTTCACATGGTAAAAGGTATGCCGTATCTTATCCAGCTGGATGCCTAACCAAGCCCCTAACCAAATGCACCCTACTAAAAGCACAAGACAAACACGAAATAGCCCCCAGCGAGCGGTGGGGATGCTTTCTGTCAAGAAGCCATCCAGCGCATGGAACGTCAAAAGCAAGGCGATTGTGCCCCCTGCAATGATAGCTGCGCATCCTTTCTCAAACCTCGTAGAGGAGGGATAAAAGCCTCCCGCCAACACCGCCGGAATAATCGTCGATAGACAGGTGGGGAGCAGGGCAATCCATACAGCAGACGGATGCTGTAGAGCTTGCCTTAACAATGTGTAGGGTGTTTCGGTTGACAGATGCAGAGGTGAAATGTAGCGACTTAGCCATAGCGGTGCATAACCTGCAAGCGCCGCAGCCCCCGCACCCCCCGCGCGAGACAGCACGTCGATGGCCTTTAAATAACTTGTGGGGATTTTGCTCGGCAGGCAGTAAGCCATCAACGACGCTACGACCGCCTGAAATGAACAAACTAAACCAGCTGGCTCGGCGAGATACAACTTTCCTTCCGGTATCACGGATAATAACACACCTCCCACAGCGAAACCACCGAAGCCCGCCAGTGATATGAAAACCCTGTTTTTCTTCTCTTGATTACAGGTTATCCAGTAAGCAACTAGCCCACTGCCCATTGCGAAGTGGATTAACAGAGGGTGCGTATATAACGGCATACTATATGACAACGCAAACCGGAACACCTCACCAAGCGGCTCTCCAGACAACATGGATGGTACCTCACCAAAGGGAAACAACCACAACGTCGCAACAACTGGTAGCAGTACGTAGACGAACGGGATGAGCAAACTAAGAGCCATTACTACTATGGTGACCATATAGTATCCCCCTCTTACAGTATGTGTCGGCAAAATCGGAAGAATTCGCAACCCGCATCCACAGTACAGCGTGCAGCCACAACCGCCTACTTGGGGATGAGCCGTATCCGACGCATCCACAGGCACAGGTCTATAGCAAAACTGCATTCTCAACTCAGAGAGGTCAAAAAACAACACCCCCTATTCCCCACGTACGCATACAGGTTGACGCTTCCTTCAACCCCTATCGGATCCCTCGTCAAAAACCTCCCCGTCGCGGGGTCAAGGTAACGGTGCGGCAGTAAGAGTAACCCCTCACATCTAGGGGAGTCCCGTTGCGTCTGCATCGCAGGCGTAACGTCACTCCTTGTGCCCTTCGTCATTGTCATCGCTATCAAGGCTAACGCTCATAATTAGCTTCACTCCCCTATACCACCCCCACGACAGAACAATTCCCGCTCCTATGACCCACAATTTCAACACAATGCGCAAAGCATCAAGTATGTAACCAGCCGCATAGGCTCCCACCAGTGGCACAAGCAGGCAAGCGAGAACCAATCCAAAACAGCCTCCAAATACCCAACGAAGGCTATGGCCAATTTGAGAGTCGGAGTTCACTGCCGGTGCCTCCCGAATGCTCACCCTGCTCACCTACAGCAATATCGCATAACGTCCTGCAAAACGCCGCCGAGAACAGAGCCCAGGACACCCCCGATAAATCCACCTGCCTCCACATTCTCTCGTCCGCTCCGCAAAGCGAGAAGGCTACAGATCAAGCCCCCTGTTCCCGCGCATACACCAATGAGTGGGAGATTACTACCCTCCCGCGCCATCAGGCAGCATAATGAATCCACAAAGGATGCTTCGCGAATGCAGAGGTCTATCCGTATTGCTAACCGAAAGCACAAAACCATTACTGCGATGACGTAAAGAAGGGTACCCACCATCCACACAGTTCTTACCATGTCTGACATCCTCTCCGCATCTCTTTATGTCGTGGGGTAACAGTGGTAAGCCGGCTCCCAACAACCTCCGATTCTCCCCCACCCATACGTCCAGAACCGCTCCTACGCCGGTATGGTAGCCCATTTACCTTTGTAGCCGCAGGGCGTGTTGCTCGTGCCGGGCATGGGCTGACCCCCCAGGCGTCATATGCCAGATGGGCATCCGCTTCCATTATATTCAACGAGGATTTTTTTGCAAGATAGTGTGGAAAGAGACATTTGCAGATGGGTGCGGATAACCGCAGGCGGGCTCGTCCAACATCATACAAACGAAGAGGAACGGCATGAGCGGTAGATGCGCACTGCACCCTTCAGCAAGGCTCGCTTTGCCGTTCCTCCAGCTGTCTACAGGCTCTTGGCTGCTTTCGGGGTCTCTGTTGCCTTTGTTGCAGGCTTGGCGGGGGCAGACCTTGTTTTCGCAGTAGCCGCCGTGCCGTGCGACTTCATGAACGGGCAACCGCCGTGAGCCTTGCCACTATCTTTCGCCGCGGGGGTTGTCTTCATCTCGGGGCAGTCAGAACAGTCCTTCTTGCCGTTGGTCGCCTTCGCCTTTGCCTCACCTGCCATGTAGGGACACTCGCCTTCCTTCATGGCAGCCGGTTTCACGTCGCTCTTCGCCTGCGCTGCGACCGCTTTCGACGCACCTTCATGCGCACAACAGGAGCCGCCCGACTTCACCGCTGCGGGCTTCACCGACGTCTTCTGCTGGGGGTTCGCCGAAACCCACAGCACGGTAGCGATGCCTAAAGCCAATACCGCTACCATCGCCATCAAACGCTTGTGCATGATTACCTCCCTGTTCGATTGTTGGGTTGTACCTGCGGGTATTGCTTACTTTATTATACACACTAAGCGTCTTCTCCTGTTCCCCTGTGCTATAATATTTTTGCGAGAGAAAGCAAAACGAGGGACAAGCGATGGCGCAAGTGCTGGAGAAGACCAAACCGGGCTATAAAATATACACGTGGGGATGCCAGATGAACGAGGAGGACTCCGAGCAGATGGGGCTGTATCTGGAACGGCTCGGATACCGCCCCGTACAGGAGGACGAGGAGGCGGAGGTCATTCTGCTCAACACCTGCTCGGTGCGCCGCAAGCCGGAGGACAAGGTGTTCAGTCTGCTGGGCGAACTGCGCAGGTGGAAAGAGAAGCACCCCAACGGCATCCTCGGCGTGTGTGGATGCATGGTGCAAGTGCGTGCAGATGAGCTGCGCAAAGAGGCTCCCCATGTGGATTTCATCGTCGGCACGGCGAACATCGCACGAATCCCCGAACTGGTGCAGGAGGTGCGCCGCTCTCGCAAGCTGATGGCTGCGCTGGAACTGCCTCCGCGCAAGGGGGCGATTGTAACCGATGTGCCTCAGCGCATCACCGAGCGCAAGCCCAAACTGCGCGCCTTTGTGCCCATCATGTACGGCTGTGACAAGTTCTGCACCTTCTGCGTAGTTCCCCTCACGCGCGGACGTGAGCGCAGTCGCCCCACAGAGGATATTCTGGAGGAGATCCGCTACCTCGCCGAGCACGGCACGAAAGAGGTTACCCTGTTGGGGCAGACGGTCAACTCCTACGGCAAGAACCTGATGGAAGGGAAGGTGCCGTTCGCCAGACTGCTGCGCCTGATTAACGACATTCCGGGCATCGAGCGTATCCGCTTTACTTCACCCTACCCGCGCGACTTCACCGATGAGCTGATTCAGACGATGGCGGAGCTGCCCAAAGTCTGCGAGCACGTGCACCTGCCCCTGCAAGTGGCGGACAACGACCTGCTGCGCGAGATGAAGCGCGGCTACACGGTGGAGCAGTATGAAGCCATCGTGCACAAACTGCGCGCCGCCATGCCCGATATCGCCATCACCACCGACCTGATGATTGGCTTCCCGGGCGAAACGGAAGAGCAGTTCCAGCACACGCTGGAGTTTGTGGAACGCATCCGCTTTGACTCCGCCTTCATGTTCGCCTACAGCCCGCGTCCGGGCACAAAAGCCGCCGAGCGCGAAGACCAGATTCCCCGCGCGGTGAAGCTGGAGCGTCTGCATCGGTTGATCGAACTGCAAAATCGCATCACCTGCGAGATAAACGCCTCTCAGGTGGGTAACGTCTACGAGGTGCTGGTGGAAGGTCCCAGCCCCAAAGACCCAACGAAGCTGACCGGACTGACCCGTCAGAACAAGACGATGAACTTTGTGGGTCCGCGCGAGCTGATAGGTCAAACCGTGCGCGTGCGGGCGGTAGAAGGACACCTGTGGGGGTTCATCGGCGAGCTGGTGGACGGTTCGCCCTGACACAGCCAGCAGCTGTATAATATGGACGCGTACCGCATTCGGAGCGGTGTCACGCTTTCTCAGGGTGCAAACAAAGATGATGACATCCGAGCCAATAGATAAGAGCGGAAAGATTCTCATAAGGTGAAAATACCATGCCTGTATCTCCCCCCTTCCCCACTCTAACCGAAATCATGAGCCTGATCGGCGAAGCGGGGCGTCGCCTCGCCGAAATCGAAGCCAGTGAGGGTGCGGCGGGCAATATCTCGGTGTACATCGGCTGGAGCATCGACCCACGCCGACAGTTTCCTTTGCAGGAGACGATTCCCATCCCCACTCCCGTGCCCGAGCTGGCGGAGGGGCTGTTTCTGGTTACCGGCTCAGGGCGGCGCCTGCGCGAAATCGGCACCGACCCCGAGGCAAACCTCGGCGCGGTGAAGGTGAACCCTGATGGCTGTACTGCCACCCTCTATACCTCCCCGAAACGCCTGTTCGAACGCCTCACCAGCGAGTTCAACTCGCATCTGGCGGTGCATCGCGACCAGGTGATGCGCACAGGCACGAACTTCCACGCGCTCATCCACGCCCAGCCGCTACACCTGACCTACCTCAGCCACATCCCGCGCTACCAGGATGAGCGTTACCTCAATCAGCACATCCTGCGCTGGCAACCGGAAAGCATCGTGCAGCTGCCGGAGGGCGTGGGGCTGGTTCCGTTTCTGCTGCCCGGCTCCGACGAGCTGATGCAAGCCACGATGGAGAAACTGCGTCAGCACCGCGTGGTGGTGTGGGCGAAGCACGGCGTGATGGCACGCTCCGATGCCTCCGTGAAACGTGCGCTGGACCGTATCGAATACGCCGAAACGGGAGCACGCTACGAATATCTCAACCTCCTCTGCGGCGAGCAGGGCGAAGGGTTGACCCACGACGAGATTCTGCGCCTGTGCCAGAAGCTGGGTATCGAGCAGAAAGTGTTTTAAAGTGAAACCCCGCTTCTTCTCCTGCGTCATTATATACAGCGGGTTCATCGCAGTAGGCAGGCATCAGACCCTGCACAGGCTAAATCTAACCTGCACTTTGCAGAAGGGGTACTGTGGTATGTGCACTCGGATTCGCATTCTTGCCGTCGCACTGCTTATCGTTGGGCTTACAGGAACCATATATGCACAAGAGGTCGCACAACGACGAGGAAACTCCCCCTCTCCAGCCGCCGCCCAGCCTTCATCTCCCGAAAACAACGGGCAACCGCAACAACCCTCATTAGAGGTTACCGTAGGCACAGAAGGGGTGTCGGTTTTTGCGGTAGGGGTAGATGCGCAGGAACTGCTCACCCGGCTCGCCAAAGAGACCGGCATTCGCCTCATCGTGGATGACACCGTGCGGCGGACGGTTACCATCAACCTCGTCAATATGCCCGTCACGCGCATTCTGGAGATTATCGCCGCGGCGTACGGGCTGTCGTATCGCGAAGTAAACGGCATCTTTATGCTCAGCGAGGGCATCCCGCGCAGTCCGTCCTCCTACTTGCTGAGCGATATCGACACCATCACCACCCAGTACGTGCTGGCTCCCAACGCCAAGTCGTTGCTACCCGTCTTCCTGCAAGACCACGTGAAAACCAACGCCGAGCAGAACGCGGTCATTCTCTCTGCGCCGCCGGAGGTGCTCAAGAAGTTCCGCGAGGACATCAAACAGTTCGACATCCCCGCTGCGCAGATTATGATAGACGTGCTGATGGTGGAGTTTACCGACTCCGCCGCGCGCGAGTTCCGTGCCCAGTGGGGCTGGAGCAACGATGGGCGTAGCCTGACGGTGGACTCTCCGCTCGGACAGGTGGTCTTCCGCTCGGTAACTACCCTGCCGACGGAGTTCTTTACCAGTCTGCGTGCGCTGGTCACGCAGGGCAAGGCACGAGTGCACGCCAACCCGCGCATCGCCACCGTCAGCGGACAGCGGGCAAGCATCTTCATCGGCAAACAGCGGTATCTCAGCACGCCTGTCAGCATCGGTAGCGGACGGGGCGAGGGTGACTTTTTCTTCCGCCAGACCAACTTCATCGACGCGGGTGTGCGCCTGAACATCACCCCGTGGACGGGAGGTGAGGGCGAGATTATCGTGGACGTACAGCCCGAAATCAGCGTGCTCAGCGCGCCCGACCCCAAAACCGGACTGCCCGACAAAAGCACCCGTCGCGCCAACACCACGGTGCGCGTGCGGGACGGCGAAACCATCATCATCGGCGGTCTGATCCAGCGCGAGCTGATGTCCACAAAGACCAGAGTGCCTGTACTGGGCGACATTCCCCTGCTCGGGCAGTTCTTCCGCTCGGAGGACACTAAAGAATCGGTCACGTAGATGGCAATCTTTATCACGCCGCATATCCTCTCGCAAACGGGTCACCTGCCCGCCGAGCAGGAGGAAGCCCTGAAGAAACGTTTCCTGCAAGAGGACAGTCGTGAGCGGAAGTAAGATAACCGTTGTGAAACCAAACCCCTTGCGCCCCCTTCCCCGCGAGAGGAGGGGGAAAGGCTCCCCTCTCCCTGTGGGAGAGGGGCTGGGGGTGAGGTTGGATGCACGGCGCTCCTTTGGCAAACTGGCACTCTTACTGGTACTTTACTTCACCCTTGTACCGGTACACGCCCAGCAACGCCGAATGCCTTACTGCCACATCGTTGCGGTGGAGAGTCAGCGCGTGGGCAACGCCGTACAGGTAACCATCCGCGCTGACGGGCTGATGCGCTTGCAGTTCAATCCCGAACGCTACGTGGATATAGCTCGCGCCCAGCAGGGCACCGGCGACCCACGCAAGCCGGTGCTGGAAATCCCGTTTCGGGTGACCAACGCCCGCTCGCAGGTGAGCAGCTTCGTGGACGTGGGTATCTATCCCGTTAGCCATGTGGAGGTCTCTCTGCCGTCTGACACGCCCGATGGACTGGGCGTGGATATAAAGGTGGTGTTGTTCAGTCCGGCGGTGATTCGTTCAGGGCGTGTGGCGGGCGAGGAGGTAGATTTCGGCGGACTGCCCTACGCCGGTCCTACCTTCAGCGTGCAACAAACGCAGGACCAGCGTTCGCTTATCCTTTTGGTCACCAGCGACCGACGCACGTTACCGCCCGTGCAACGACGCAAGCCGGGCGAAGCAACGCCTTCCGAGCTGCTGGTGGAAGCCGACGGTAACACTGTAAGCATCTTTGCGCTGAACGCGGACCTGCGTGAGCTGCTGCGCGAGTTCACCAGAAAGACCGGCCAGGTGGTGCTGGTAGACCCCGAACTGGAGCGAGCGGTGAGTTTGTGTCTGCAGGAAGTCGCTCCCGAAGAGGCGTTGCAGGCTATCGCGACAGCGTACGGACTGGAGCTGGGGCGTACCGATGGCGCGTGGGCAATCGGCGAAGGAGCGGTCGGCAGCATGAGCACCTATCTGGAGAGCTCGCTGGAGAAAATCCCTCTGAACTACATCAGCGCGGCTTCGGCACGAAACAGCCTGCCTGAGTTCCTGCTGAAGCATCTCCGGGTAAACGCCAGCGAGAACTCCCTCGCCGTGGTAGGTCCGCCGCAGCTGGTGCAGAAAGTGCGCGAGGACATTCACAGGATAGACCAGCCTGTACCTCACGTGCAGATAGACGCGCTGATTGTGGAGTTTACCGACACCAATGAGAGTGAAAACGCATTGCGCCTGCTGGCGTCCGACGCACACAATACCGCCCGCGTGAACACGGGCACGGGAGACATCACCTACCGGATATTCGGGACATCGCGAACGGACATCGAAGCCAAACTGCGCACGCTGGCAGCGGAAGGGAAAGTGCGCATTCGTGCTACTCCTACCACTGTTGCCCTCAACGGACAAAGCGCGCGCATCTTCAGCGGGCAACAGCGTTATATCAAGGCGGACTATTTCGAGGAGTGGTCGCAGGCGTTTATCACACGCGTGATACCAGTGGACGTAGGGGTCAGTCTGGAGATGAACTGCTGGGTGGGCGCAGAGGGAGTGATACTGGCGACCATCACCCCGCAGGTTACCGCCGTGGCGGAGCTGGACGTTACCACCGGCTTGCCTACCATCTCCACCCGTCGTGCCGAAACCACCGTGCTGTTGCGCGATGGGCAAACGCTCTTTATCGGCGGGCTGAACCTGCAACAGCGTGACACCATCACACGCAAGGTCCCTCTTCTGGGCGACCTGCCGCTGATTGGTGGACTGTTTCGCGCGAGAACACAGCGTCGCACCAGCACGGAGTTAGCCATTTTCGTCACACCGCGTATCATCGCATCACCACACAGGGAGGTTAGCAGTATCCGATGAAAAGAACCTTGCTCTTCACCTTACTGGGTCTGGTTCTGGCTCTGCCGTCTCTGGCGCAAACCACTGCGTATTGCAACATCACCGAGATACGCGCTGACCAGCTGAGCAACGGTGTGCAGATTACCGTCCGCGCCGATGGCGTGCTGGAATGGCAGGCGCAAGAAGGACTCTGGGGTCGGCGGACTCGGATTACCCTGCGCTTCACCAACGCCAAATCGCAAATCGGCAGGAACTTCATCGACGTCAGCAAGTTTCCGGTCAGCTATATTCAGCTTTCTATCCCGCAGGACGCGGTGGAAGGCGTCGGAGTGCTGATGACTATTGCCCTGTTCGAACCCTCTCGTGTGAACGTCGAACGCAGCAACGACCAGCAAAGCGTCATTATCACCGTGAGCAGTGAGCGCACCCTCGTGGGCAGGCGACCGGTAAATAACGAGGCTGAGCGCACGGAAGCAGCTACTCAGCTGCAGGTAGAATATGAAAACGGCTTGCTGTCGATACACAGCGTGAAGACACGGCTCTACCTGCTACTGGCGGAAATCGCCCGCAAGACAGGGGTCAACATCGCGGTGGACGACTCGGTGCGCAACCGTGAGGTGTCGATGTCGGTGGACAACCTGCCTGTGGACGAGATGATACGTGGTATCGCCAGCGCGTACGGGCTGGCTCTTTCGCAGGTGAACGGGGTGTACATGGTGAGCGACGGCGTGCCCACCGACCTTGCTCCTTACAGGTTGTCGGGCACGGAGTCGTTCCGCATGAAGTTTATCAAAGCACAGGTGGCGTCGGGGTTGCTGCCTACCTTCCTCTACAGCTACCTGCACGTGAACGAGGCACAGAACGCGGTGGTGGTAACTGCCCCCACGCAGATGCTGGACAAAATCCGCGCCGACTTCCAGAAAATCGATCTGCCTCCGCCGCAGATAATGATAGAAGCGCTGGCGGTGGAGATTGCCTCCACCGAGGACATCGGCGCCTCACTGGGACTATCGTTTACGGATAGCTGGATTACCGCTTCTTCCGACTCGGGCACAGGCGACTTCCTCTACCGCACGGTAGGAACCCTGCCCGAAGATTTCAAAGCGAAGCTGAACGCGCTGGAGGCGCAGGGCAAGGCGCGTGTGCGGGCGAACCCGCGCATGGCGGCGGTGAACGGACAGGACGCCGACATCTTCATCGGGCAGACGAAGTTCATTAAAGTGGAAGTGACCTCCTACGGCGGCAAGCAGGAGCGCATTCAGGGCGTGGATGTGGGGGTGAAACTCTCCGTGCGCCCATGGACGGGGGGTAACGGTGAAATCACGCTCACCATCGAGCCTGAAGTGAGCAACATCAGCGAGCTGGACCGCGAGACGGGTATGCCTGTGCTCTCCACCCGACGCGCCCAGACCACCGTGCGCGTGAAGGACGGCGAGACCATCGTCATCGGCGGGCTGACACAACAGCAGGAGTATAAAACGCGCACGAAGATACCCATCCTGGGCGACATCCCGATACTGGGCACGCTGTTCCAGGGCACGAAGACCAGCCGCATCAACTCGGAGCTGCTCATCTTCGTCACACCGCACATCCTGACCGATAGCGGCAGACTGAAGGACGAAGCGGCGGAGCAACGGATAAGAGAGCGTATGCTGCCGAAGACGCCCTAGCGCAGATGAGTTTTCGCCACCACCATGATGCACGGGCCGCCGTGCACGACCGTTGCGCCAGATTCCTGCGCTTGCCGGACGGCTTCCTCATGCTCGGAGCCGGGCTGCATCCAGATTTTGCGGATGCCCGCTGCCAGCACATCCGTCACCACCTGTTTCGTCACCTCGGGCGGAACGACGGTTACAATCGCCTCCGGCGTTTCGGGTAGCGCGTGCAGATTGGGGTATACGGGGTCACCGTCCACCTCGTCCGCACGCGGGTTGATGGCGAACACACGCAACCATTTTTCCTTCAGCGTCTTATATACTTTGTAGCCGTACTTCTCCGGGTCGCGCGACACGCCGAACACCGCCAGCGACCGCGCGTTCAGAAAGGAGTAGATGGTTTCTTCTGATAACACCTGATGCCTCCGTTCATTTGCCACAACACACCTGTGCTTATATTGTACACCACTGCTGCAGCTGTTTTTTCAGAAGTCGGTTGTGCGCTGCCTTCGTCTGGAGGGAGATTTCGCGAGGGCACGAACTTATGTTGCGAAGTACATACCCAAGGAGGTTAGCGACGGATGAAACCGATTACCCTTTCGCTGGAGGAGTACCGCGACAAAGTATACGCCTGCTGGATGGGCAAGAACATCGGGGGGACGCTGGGTGCGCCCTACGAGGGTCAGAAGCAACTACACTCCCTGACCTTCTACGACCCTGTGCCAGAGAAGGCATCCGCGAATGACGACCTGGACTTCCAGCTTGTCTGGCTGGAAATGCTGCGCGAACGGGGTGTGCATCCGACCCTGAGTGACTTCGTGGACTACTGGAGCAAGCACCTCGCTTCCTACCCCTGGAACGAGTACGGCTTCTGTATGCGCAACATCTCGCGTGGTCTACGCCCACCGATTTCGGGCTGCTTTGAGAACTACTACATCGACGAGATGGGTTCGCCGATACGCAGTGAAATCTGGGCGTGCGTGGCTCCGGGCGACCCGCAGCTGGCGGCATCGCTGGCGTGGATGGACTCGGCAATGGACCACGCGGGCGGCGAGGGCACCTACGGCGAGATGTTCTGGGCGGCGGTGGAGAGCGCGGCGTTCGTGCTTTCCGACCCGCATACGCTCATCCGCATCGGTTTGTCCATGATACCCGTGTGGTGTCGCATCTCGCGCGTGATTCGCGAGGCGGTGTGGTGTTATGACAACGGCGTGCCCTGGCAGGAGGCTCGCGAGCGTATCCTGTTCAACTTCGGGCACAACCAGCCCTGCCATGCAGTGCAAAATCACGGCTTTACCGTGCTCGGCTGGCTGTACGGCAAAGACTACGGCGACAAGCTGTGTACTGCGGTCAACTGCGGTTACGATACCGACTGCACCGGCGCGACACTCGGCTCCTTGCTGGGCATCCTGGGCGGCACAAAGGGTATCCCGCAGGAATGGATTAAGCCCATCGGTGACGCTATCGTGTTACACCCCTACACGCGCGGCATCGACGCCCCCAAAACGGTCGCCGAGCTGACCGAGCGCACGGTGGAAGTGGGCAAGAAGATGCTGGAGGCTCGCTCAGATAGCGCGGAGCTGGGCAACGTTACCCGCCTGCCCGAGAACCTGCTCTCCCTGCTGTTCCGCAACGAACGGGCGCTACTCGCGCTCAGCCGCGACCCACAGTCCTCCATCGTCCACACGAAGGGCTATGACATCGCTCTGCACTACAACGGCGAGCCGGTGCTACGCCCGGGCGTCGAGAAAGTCATCGGGGTTTCGGTGAAGAAGGACGACATGCCAGTGCCCGCCAGCGTGAGCATCCGCGTGCCCTCGGGCTGGACAGCGCAACCTCTGGGCGAGAAGCTGGGGCAGCATCGCTTCGTGCTGTATGCCGGTGAGGTAGCCGACCACAACACGCTAGAGGTCAGCGCTACACTGGACGGTACCCTGTTGAACGCAGCATTCGCCATGCTGGGACCGGGCGAGGCGAAAGGCTATCCGGCTGGTCGGAACGTACCCACCTGTCCGAGGTGTCATGCGCGGGTAGAAGCGTGTATTTGTGAGAAGTAACCCTCACCCCCGCCCCTCTCCCGAATCTTCGGGAGAGGGGGTTCGATTACCCTTTCACCACACCGATCGGGCGCATGCGGGCAACCTTGCGCGAGATGCCCACGCCCTCGCACACGTCCACCACGTTCGCCACATCCTTGTAGGCGTATGAGGCTTCCTCCGCCAGAGTACCCTTGTTCTGGGCGCGTACGTAGATGCCTTTTTCCGCCAGCTCTTGCGCGATATTGCGTCCCTGCGCCTCACGCATTGCGCCGTGTCGGCTCATCATGCGCCCCGCACCGTGGCAGGTAGAGCCAAAGGTCTCGCGCATCGCCGTCACCGTGCCCACCAGAATGAACGAGTAGCGCCCCATGTCGCCCGGAATTAACACGGGCTGACCCACGTGGCGATACACCTCCGGTACGGCGGGATGTCCGGGGCCGAAGGCGCGGGTGGCGCCTTTGCGGTGCACACACACCGCTTTGACTTTGCCGTTTATCTCGTGCTCCTCGATCTTGGCGATATTGTGCGCTACGTCGTATATCTGGTGCATGCCCAGGTCTTGTGGCTTACTGCCGAACACCTTCGCAAATGCCTGCCGCACCCAGTGCGCAATCGCCTGTCGGTTCGCCCACGCGAAGTTTGCCGCACACGCCATCGCGGTCAGGTAATCCTCGCCCTCTTCGGAAGCGATGGGCGCGCAGGCTAGCTGGCGGTCGGGCAGCTCGATACCGTACTTCTTCTGCGCTCTCTGCATTACGTCCAGATAGTCATCGCAGGTCTGGTGTCCGAACCCGCGCGAGCCGGTGTGTATCATCACCGTAATCTGCCCCACCTGCGTGATGCCGAACGCTTCGGCAACCTTGGCATCGTATATCTCGTCTACTACCTGCACCTCGAGGAAGTGGTTACCGCCGCCCAGCGTGCCCAGCTGCGTCTTGCCCCGCTCGATGGCGCGATTGGAGATATTGGACGGCTCCGGCGGAAGCAGTCCGGTGAGAGTAGTGCTTTGCTCGCTGCGTTCGATATCCTCTTCCCAGCCGTAGCCGTGCTCAACCATCCATATCGCTCCTTTGCGCATCACCTCGCGCAGCTCCTGCGGGTTAACCTTAATCAACCCTTCGCCTTTCAGTCCGGCAGGCACGTCACGGAAAATCTGGTCTACCAGCTCCTTGATGCGCGGCTGCACCTCTTCGATGGTAAGGTCGGTACGAAGCATCCGTACCCCGCAGTTAATGTCAAAACCAACCCCTCCAGGTGACACTACGCCTTCTTTAATGTCCATTGCTGCTACTCCACCGATAGGGAAGCCGTAGCCCCAGTGGATGTCAGGCATGGCGATGGAGTAGCTCTGGATACCGGGCAGAGTGGCTACGTTTGCTACCTGTTCGGGAGACTGGTCCTGCACAATGTGCTCTATCAGCTGCGCGCTGGCGTAGATGATGCCATCCACGCGCATACCTTTCTTATAATCCTTCGGAATGCGCCACCGGTAGGTATCGATGCGCTCCAGTTTGCCCTCCCACTTCTCGCTCATGTAGCTCACCTCCCCAATAGCATATTATACTCCAGCCAGAGGAAGTTGAGGGGAAAGAGTTTTTACCCCTCAAAAATCGCCTTGGGCGTTATCCGCGAATGCGCCAGTTGACGGGTGGGGAGGGGTTGCTCACCTTTTACCGGCTCCTGCCATTTCCAACCCTCTTCCTCGCGCAACAGCACAAACACGTGGTTCGGCACAAGGTCCACCAGCCACACTTCCGGCACGCCCAGCGTGTGGTAATCCTGCAGCTTGGCGTTCAGGTTCTCTATTGTATCGTTCGGGGAGAGGATTTCTACCACAAGGTCGGGGGCAACCTCCAGGCGAGCGAGTGCATCCAGCGCTTCAACAGAACCGCCTACCTTCTCGTATCGTATGTATACCAAATCGGGCTGGCGCACGCGCAAGGGGGCTCGGGTAATAACCACATCGAACGGCGCAGGTAAGATCGCTCCAGAGCCTCTCATTTGAGGGTCATTGCCCAGTAAAAGCAGCAGGTTCGTCAGAACCCTCTGATGTTTTGCTGAAGATCCAGCCAACAGGACCACCTCCCCATCCTCGATCTCCATGCGCTCCATGCTGGGGGGCAACTGCAAATACTCCTCCCAGGTGATGCGCTTCTTCTCTTCTTGCTGTGGCTGTAACGTTTGCGGTAGTGCCACAGGGATCACCTCCTCGTGCTACGTCCCACTCTCTCCAGGAAAGCAGACGGACTGATAATCTCTATGTCGTAGTACCTGTGAAGTTTGAGCAAATGGCGCTTGTCTCCAGAAACTAATAGTCTTGCCCGTCCCGCCATCGCACAGGCGAGCACTGCATCATCTTCACGATTGCCGGACACAGCGGGTATCGTCGTTCCAGTCGTTGCCATTTCGGTAAAGCCCAGTAACTCGACAATGACATGCATGATTTGCTCAGCAGTGCCCCTCCAGCCAACCCACGAGAAGAGCACGTTCACGTCGAACACAACACGCAGTGGCTCCGCCATCAGGAGTCAAGCAACTCCTCTACGAAATCCTCGCGCTGTTCTTCGGTCAAGGAGTCCCAGTCTAAACCGCGTTCTGCAGATAGATGGCGGAGCCGCTCCTCCGCAAAGGCACGTGTCTCCTCCATCTGCGCACGGGAACCTTCGGCGAACTTGACCAGTAGTCGCCACCTCTCTGCTGCATCCAGCTGAAGTAATAACTCCAGCAACTGGTCAGTATCGATGTGCAAAGTGGGCATTCGTGCTTCTCCTGCTTGTACGAGATTCCGCTCTCATTATACACCAGTGCTCCCAAATCTGGTATAATCTCTACCGACAATGGACGTTCCTCGCCTACAGGAGCTGCTGGCCCCCCTCCGTGCGCTACCGGGCGTGCGCGCTTGCGCTCATCTACTCTCGCCTCGCTCTCACCGCACCGAGTTCACCGATGTGTCGGGCAACCTGTTACCCCTGCTGATTGCCATCTCGCTCAGGGAGGATAGCCCTCTCCTGTGTGTGCTGGTGGCGGACATGCAGCGGGCAGAGACGCTCGCTCTGGACCTCGCTGTGCTGGGTATACCCGACGAGCAGGTGGTGATACTGCCTTCCATGCTCGGCGAGCTGTTTGAGGACACTCCGCCCGACCTGCACCTTATCGGTAGCCGCATCGAGTCGTTATGGAAGGTGCTAACCGGACAGGCGAAGGTGTTGATTGCCACTTCGCAGAGCCTGCTGGAACCCACCCTGCCGTCTGACGCCCTGCGTGAAGCCACCGTTACCGTGCGTAAGGGCGATACGGTAGACATGGAGGAGCTACTGCGCCGCCTTGTGCAACTGGGCTATGAGCGCGAGGAGATGGTAGCGCAGCGAGGACAGTTCAGCCGACGCGGGGGCATTCTGGACGTGTTCCCTGTGCACGCCGATGAGCCGGTGCGCATGGAGTTCTTCGGCGATGAGATAGACCGCCTCCAGCCTTTTGACCCCGATTCGCAACGGGCCACAGGGCACCTGAACGAGTGCATCATCACCCCCGCCCGCGAGGTGTTGTGGGACAGTGCGGATGTAGAGGGAGCAACCCGCGTCTTACAGCAACTGCTGGATGAAACCCTCACACAACTGGTGACGGAAGGTAACGAGCGTGCTCCCGACCAGCTGCGCCAGCGCATCGAGGACGACCTGCTGCGATTGCAAAATCATGTGGCGTTTGAGCGGTTAGAACATTACATCGCCCTGCTACACCGCGGGGTGAACGCGCTACAATATCTGCCATCGGACTGCCTGCTGATACTGGATGACCCCCTGCACCAGCAAACGGTGTACGCGCAGTCCAGTCGTGACGCTCTGGACGTGCTCTCCCATCGGGTAAAGCGCGGTGAGATGCTTGCTCTGGAGAAGCTGTGGGAGGCACTGCCGCTTGCCGTACCGCAGCCCGACCGCTTTTCCGCTGTGATAGAGCATATCCTGCACGGTCGGCAGTGGACGGCGTTCAGCAGTATTCCTGCACCGCGCGAGCTGCTTCCCAAAGTGCGGGAGGAAGAGCTGAACGCGCGTGCTCTGCCCGGCTATCGGGGGCAACTGCCCGCACTGATGGGCACGCTGCGCAACTGGCTGCAAAGCCGGTGCGTGGTGGTAGTTGCTACAGAGCAGCCGCACCGTGTGAGTGAGATTTTGGAAGAACATGAGCTATTCCCCACCGACATGCCCGCCGATGGGGAACACGGTGCGCTGATAATAGCGCACGCACGCCTGTCCACCGGCTTCCTGTGGGAAAAGGCACGGCTGGTGGTACTGACCGACGCGGAGCTGTTCGGTGCAAGCAGAGTACGTATCCTGCGCCGGCATGTGCATGAAGGTATTCCCCTTTCCTCCATCCTGGACCTGCGCCCGGGCGACTACGTGGTGCATATCCATCATGGCATCGGCATCTATCGGGGCATCGTACAGCGCGAGGTGCTGGGTGTGCGCCGCGACTACCTGCTTATCCAGTATGCGCCGCCGGACACCTTGCTGGTTCCTACCGACCAGATTGACCGTTTACAGAAGTATATCGGCTCGGAGGAGAACCCGCCCGAGATACACCGGCTGGGAGGCTCGGAATGGGCGTTGACCAAGCGGCGTGCGAAGGCGAAAGCGCGCAAGATGGCAGAGGAGCTGATTCGCCTGTATGCCGCGCGCGAAGCCGCCGAACGCCCGCCCTATAGCCCCGACACCCCCTGGCAACAGGAGATGGAATCGGCGTTCCCCTATGAGGAGACACCTGACCAGCGACGCGCCATTCTGGAGGTAAAGCGCGACATGGAGGGTAGCCGCAAGCCGATGGACAGGCTGATATGCGGCGACGTGGGCTTCGGCAAAACGGAGGTGGCGATTCGCGCTGCGTTCAAGGCGGTGATGGAAGGCAAGCAGGTGGCGGTGATGTGCCCCACTACCGTGCTCGCCGCGCAACACTATAATACCTTCCGCGAGCGATTCGCCGCCTACCCCATCCGCGTGGAGCTGCTCAACCGCTTCCGCTCCCCAAAGGAGCAAAAGGAGGTGGTAGAGGGGTTGCGCGTGGGTGCAGTGGATGTGGTTATCGGCACACACCGGTTGCTCTCTAAAGATGTGCAGTTCCACAATCTGGGATTACTGGTGGTGGACGAGGAACAGCGCTTCGGGGTCGCGCAGAAGGAGCACATCAAGCGTCTGCGTACTCAGGTAGACGTGCTGACGCTTACCGCTACGCCCATCCCGCGCACTCTGCACATCGCACTGGGCGGTTTGAGGGCGATGAGTGTGATTAACGACCCTCCGTTCGGACGCCTGCCTATCCGTACCATCGTGCGCCCTTACGATGACGACGTGGTGCGCGAAGCCATTTTGCGCGAGCTGGAGCGCGGTGGCCAGGTGTACTATGTGCACAACCGCGTGCAGAGCATCTACCACGTCGCCCAGCATGTGCAGGAGCTCGTGCCTTTTGCGCGCATTCGCGTGGCGCATGGACAAATGCCCGACGACGAACTGGAAGAGGTGATGCTGGGCTTCTACCACCATGATTTCGATGTGCTGGTGTGCACCACCATTATCGAGAACGGGCTGGACGTGCCCAACGCCAACACGTTGATTGTGGAACGGGCGCATCGGCTTGGACTGGCTCAACTGTATCAGCTGCGAGGGCGCGTGGGACGCAGCGACCGGCAGGCGTACGCCTACTTCTTCTATCGCAATGACGCCAAGCTGGACGAGCGCGCCCAGCAACGCCTCAATGCCCTGCGCGAGTTTGCGGGATTGGGTTCGGGGCTGAAACTGGCAATGCGCGACCTGGAGATTCGCGGCGCAGGCAACTTGCTTGGCGCGGAACAACACGGTGCGATGATTTCGGTGGGCTTTGAACTGTACGCCGAGATGCTGGCGGAAGCCATCCGCGAGCTGCGCGGTCAGCCCGAAGAGACGTTCTTCTTACCACCGGTGGACGTGCCCGTAAACGTGTACATCCCACCCGGCTACATCGCCGACGAGTCCCAGCGGATTCTCTTTTACAAGAAGATGGCGGCGGTACGCAAAATGCAGGATGTGGACGAGATAGAAGCGGAACTGCGCGACCGCTTTGGGCCTCTGCCGGAGGTGGTGCAAAACGCGCTATGGCTATTGCGCCTGCGCTTGCAGGCGGCGCGTATCGGTATCGCCGAGGTGAAAGCGGATAAACAGTGGGCGAATATCCGATTCCAGAGCCATGCCCGGCTCACCCCACAGGCAGTGCGTGCGCTGGCGCACGTGTACCGACAACACCAGTTCACCGGCGAAGGGGTGAGGCTGTCGTTGGCAGGAAACAGCTCGCCGCTCGCCGCCCTCTCCGATATGTTTGACCTGCTGGAAAACGCCCTGCAACAAAAGGTGTAGCCGGAGCGTCCCCAACCGCACGGAGAACCCGCACGCTTCCCATCGCTGCGATTCTATGATAATATATCGCTGTCCAGATTGAGGGAGGCGTATTATGGGATCAAATCTGCTTGAACGGATTACTATCAACCCGTCCATCTTCGGCGGCAAGCCTGTGATAAGAGGTTTGCGTATCAAGGTAGAAACCATTTTGTCCTTGCTGGAGCAAGGGGCGACACCTCAGGAGATTCTGGAAGATTACCCTGATCTGGAAATGGAGGATATTCGGGCTTGCCTTGCCTATGCACGCTCTCTGGTAGCCAATGAGCAAATTGAGATTGTATCCGTTGAGGGAGCTGCATGAGGTTTTTGGTTGATGTACCTGCTGGTGGGCAACTCGCAGAGTGGCTTCGCTCGCAGGGACATGATGTACTGGAAGTGCGGGACATAGACCCTAGAATGGCGGACGCCTCGATTATCGACATGGGTTATCGTGAGAACCGGGTTATCATTACTCTGGACAAGGATTTTGGAGAGCTATCTGTCCGCATGGGTATGCCGCACCATGGCATTGTGCGCCTGCCTGATGTAACTGTGCCTTTACGCAAGTCCTTGCTGCAAAAGGTGCTTGATGCCCATGCTGGTGATTTGGAGAAAGGAGCGATTGTCATGGTAAGCACGAATCGGGTTCGAGTACGACGCAAGGGTACCACGTAGGTTCACGATTTGCAGGGGGTATAAATGAAGCACCACATCGTAGACTACCTGAACGCCGTGTTTCTGGATATCGAAACCACCGGCATCAACCCCGCTTATAGCGAGTTAACCCTGATCGCGCTCTACCAGGAGGATGAGGGAAAGAAAGCAAGGCTCTACGTAAACAACCTGCATGATGCAGTGGAAACCCTGCGTCTCCTTGAGGCGCAAGCGCAGGAGTACGGCTACGATAGCATCACTATCTGCCCTTTAGAGCAGTTTACCGAGCACGCGGAGTTCCTGTCGCGCGTTGCCACCTACAACGGCGAGCAGTTTGACCTGCCCTTTATCGCCCATCACCTGCCCCAGGTACGTCCGGTGTTCCGCAGGTGGCAACATCTGGATATCTACACCCACGTTGCCATGCCCCTGCGCGACCTCGGCTTACTGCGAACGCCAAACCTGAAACTGAAAACACTTATCTCTCACCTGCGTGTGCCGCGTCACCCCAGCGTGATGAAGATGCGAGGCGAGGATGCAGTGCGCCTGTGGAACCACTGGAAGCACCTCTACAACTCCGAAGCGCTGACCACGCTCGGCATCTACGCCTTAGAAGACGTGCGCTGCACGCGCCTGCTACTGCAACGGCTCATTGACGTGCAGCGAGGCTCTGCGTGGGATAATGTGCCCTGAAAAGATGCTTCACTTCGTTCAGCATGACAAAGCAAGCTATTCCCACGTAACCACCGCCGTCTGCTCAGCCGCCAGTTTGAGAGCGATTTGCAGGGTACCTCCGTCTACCTTCCAGTCCAGCTTCAGCCCGTGTACCAGCTCTACCGGCTGCTTCACCTCGTGAGCCGCGGCCTGCAGGGCGTTCAGGTCAATGCGAAGCCTCACCTCGCGTTCCTTGTTCTCGGGGTTGAACACGGTGAACATCTTCTTGCCGTACCGCTCCACCCAGCCGCCTTCGGCAGTGGCGTGGGTAACGGGTTCCCAACCTGCCTCGGCGACGCGGCGAATCAGCGGAATATACTTCTGGAATAACGGGCGGTCGCGGTTATACCAGTTCGGATTGCGCCAGTACGGGTTGTCGGCGGCGTTGTGGCTGAACATGCTGGGATAGATGCCCCAGAACAGGCATCGCTGGAAATACCGTTCCACCTGTCCACCAAAGGTTTCGTAATCGGTGTTCATGAGCAACAGGTAGGGCTTCTGGTAGCTCATACTGCGCCATGCGTCCATCTGTGCGGGCGACCCCGGACGCCATGCGCCGTTTTGCCACCAGTTGGTCTCCGTGCCCGATACGTCCAGCTGAGCCATCATAAAGGGAAACCGCCAGCCGACCCCGTTCGCAAACAGCCACTTCCCGCGCTTGCGCATCTCGCCTGCAAGGTAACGGGTGTACTCCCACGTGCTGAAAATCTGCAGGATGGCAGGGCGCAGACTGCTGGTGTCAAATACCAGCGGCACATCCACCGTTGCAAAGTGCTCTTCGCGGAAGTTGAGCATCTCGCCGCCCATCTCTAGCGAGTCCAGATACTCGCCATCCAGCCCCTCCGTGCCCGGTTTCGTATATGCGCGCTGGGCATGTTCGGGCGGAAAGTTGATGGTGGCTTTAGACGGGTTATCTGGAGTAGACGGGATGTCGGGGTCGGGATTGAGCAGGAACATCGCGCCGTCGTTCCACGGCGCGACGGTGATGTATCGATACAGCTTTCCGCTGGCGTCGGTAATAATACCGCACTTGAGGGTTGCCCGTGCCTGCGCTTTCTGCCAGGCGTTGCCGATTTTGCCCTGTGCATACTGTTGCAGGCAATCGTCCGCGCCTGCGTCGGTACGGGGGAACTCCTTCGGCATGGGCATCCAGTAGCTCATCGGCTCGGTGTAGCGGAAGCTGAGGATGCCCAGCTGGTCGTCTTCCGCAATACTGTTGTCGCCCTCGTGGAAGGCGATACCGAAGTCCTGCACGCTCTGCACGGTGTGCGGGGCGGTGAAGGGCATCCAGATACCCTGTTTGGGAACACGGTTGCGGAACCAGTCGGGGAAGGTATCGATGTATCGCTGAAGGGCGGAACGGAAACCCCACCGAGGCTCCGCCGACCACAGCAGCAGGTGGAACTGCGCCTGATAGGGGAACTTGCTTGTCTTGCCGGTGACCGCGCAGTCATATGCCGCGCATGCCCATCCCCACTGCGGGTTGGCGAACAGGCGCACCAGTCGCGGCGCATCCATCCGCCATCCCCACGCCATGCCCCAGCCCTTACCCGACAGGCACGCCAGCGGATAGAGGCTCATCATCCCGTTCGCACCGCCGTTGATGCGTATGAGATGCGCTTTCTCGCTACCCTCCGCACTCACCGCCTGCCGGATGTCGTCATGCCAGAGTGCGCCCTGCATCCCTACCGGCATCGCCCATATCAGACTCATCGCGCGGTCTGGGGAACCTTCCGGCACGCGCAGGGTAGCGGTAGCTTGCAGGAGGCTGCCCTGCTGCTCATAGCGCACCTCTATCTGCACATCCTGCGCCTTGCCCGTCCAGACGAGCGGCTTCCGGCTCGTCCACTTGCCGGTGAAAGGTGTCAGTTCCTCAGGGTGCTGCATATCGCGCAGGAACCAGCCACCGGGCAGACTCCCCTTTGGCAGAAGTTTGCCCCCTGACAGGATGCCCGTAACGAACCCGGCTTCGTCGAACTGTACCTGCAGGTCGCCAGCATCGCCCCAGGTAACGGCGCTCTTCCCCGCACGCAGGGATGGCTGACGGGTAGTTTGCATGTCCAGCACCTGTAATCCCTCCAGTATCTCCATCTGTATATCGTCAAACCACACCGTGCCCGAATGGTTCCGCAGCAGTAGATGCACGTATACCTTGCCCACCGGCTTGCGAGGTATCACCAGCACCTGGCGTCGCTCCCAGTCATGCGTGCCGGTGCTGAAGGGGGCAATCAAGCCCCATTCGGGCGTACCGTCGGTGTAGTAGAGATCGAGGTACAACGAGTAGCCGGAGTCCACGCCACCGGATACATCCTGCGCGCGGCTCCAGGCGGTGACGCGGAAAGGCACCGGCTTCGTTTGATTCAGCTCCACCACGTGTATAATGCCACTGCGCAGGTCGGCAGTGGGATTATGCAGGCGGATGCTCTGTGTGCTTGTTCGTTTTACCTGTTCGTCCCAGGTGAACGTGCCCTCGACGGCGTTCCACGTTTGCAGCGATTGCTTTTGCGCAACTGCCTGCAGAGCGCACAGCGAGAGAAACAAGATGATGCCTGACCTCATGGAAACCTCCTTCGGATGCTACGGAAGGATTCGCCCCCGGTGTACTTTGTCCTTTGAGGGGGTGCTCTTCGAGCGCGGTGGAGTAGTCCCACGTGCCTGTCATTCTGAGCGGAGCGAAGAATCTCAGAGATGCTTCACTTCGTTCAGCATGACAAAAGGATGAGATGCTTCGCTAACGCTCAGCATGACAGTAAACGGTTGTCATTCTGAGCGGAGCGAAGAATCTCAGAGATGCTTCACTTCGTTCAGCA